>NZ_JBAUSA010001402.1:0-2061 GCF_049581465.1 Caballeronia sp.
CGTTGTGCTCGCCACCCTGATCGAGAACCGGCGAGTATTAAAATCCCTTCTGCCGAAGCTGGCGCAATCTGACCCCAAATCCGCTTTCGATGTGGTGACACAGCTTCAAGCCATCAATCGGGTTATCTGCGACGAAGTGAACATTTATCCCGGCGCAGTAAAGCGATGACCGTGGCACAGGAGAACAGCAATGGGCATAAGCATTGAAGAACTGCAACGCGCCGGACTCGTCGAAACGAGCAACGGCGTCGTGGAGAAAAAGATTTATGGAAAGCCAACTCACATTCGATCCGCCAAAGCCGTCGCCGGGAAAGCTGATGTTCAGCCTGACAGTTCCGGGGCGTCTCCCCAGTTGGAATGCGATACTGGGGATGGAGCATTGGCAGCGTTACATGTTCAAAAAAGAACTGGCCGACATTTTCTTGTGTGCATTGAAGCTGTCCGAACGCGACTGCTCGACGACGACAACGCCTGCGAAAAATATCATGTCGATTTACTCCGCTACGCTGGTGTCATACCTGATGACTGTCCGGGCACGACGCGAATCCAAGTCACGCAACAAAAAGCTCAAGCTGGCGAGCGCGAAGAAGTCAGAATTACAGTTTACGAAACCTAAACAAGTGCCGTTTTAATTATGAGCTATGGTTGCCGCATCACAAAATCCTCAAACGCCTGATACTCCGAATCTCTCTGCTGTAGAGCCGCAAAGTAGTCCTTCAACTGACGGTCGTCCAGCGAGCGAATAAACGCGCTCTCGCCAGCTTTGCTGCCGGTAAAAGGCCGGTTCTTCGCCAGCTTCATCGCCTTGAATATCTGCCGGTCGGTATGCGACTTCTGCAAGGCGTTGTACACCCGTTTAGCTTCTGCCTCGTCGCCAGTCCGCAATGCGCTTCGGAGTTTGGAGTAACTCGGTTCATCGGTCGGCACTTGTTGCCAGCCAGTATCCTTCTTAAAACCGTTCGCTCGCGAAAACTTGTCGGCCACCTGCGACACTTCCTGAGCCGCGTTCAGCTTCGGTTCGACTTTGAAACCGAGCGATGAAATGCCCTGCCGGATCAACTGCTGGTTCGGCACTGGCGGCACAACGCCCGGAGCAATCGCGTGACCGGCAAACTGCCCGATCTTACCGAACGTCAACGGGAGAGGCGCAAGTTGCTTGGCCGATTCGTTCAACTGCGATGCGCTGCTCGTGAACCGTTGACCGCTGGAAGTTGCGCCAACCAGCGCGATGATGACGGCTCGCGTCAGCGGGCTTTCCTTGTTGCCTGCGACTTGATCAATCGCCTGAAGCGTGGTCTTGTCGCTTAGCGCGTAACGCCAGGTGTCGTGGGAGATTTCGTTGAACATCGAGAACGGGCTGAACCAAAATCCTTCGTTGTTCTTTCCGATGCCGGGAATGAAGGCGTCGAACTTGTGACCGTCCTCCTCGTTCTTCCACGTCGGTTGCTGGCGGGTGATGAGATTGATCGCCTGAGTCAATCCGAACATGAACGTCAATCCCCTGCCAATGCCCCTGCCGGTTGTTCCGAGCGCGGACAAACCCTGCCGCTTACCAGCGAGTTTCGACGCTCCGCTCAGACGGCTATAGGCAACACCTTCCTTTTTGATGAGTCCCTCCACCCAATCGGGAGCGAGAATGAACATGCGTTGCAGGTCTTTCATCGTGGCGCTCTTGACCCAACCTTGCTTGCCGATGTTTCCGAAATAATTATTCACGTCACGGCTGATGTCTTTGACCAGCGCGTCAGGGTTCGCATTGGGATTGGCTGCGTGCTGACGCTCAAACTCGCGCACGTTCGACTCAGTCATCAAACCACGAGTGAGCTTGTCGAACAGGAAACGGTTGTATGCGCCGAATGACGGATCGAGAACGCGATGCAGGCCGCGTCTCACCGGCCCTGCCGCTGGTGTCAAATCGGTTATCAAATCCTTGTAGAGCGCGTCTTGAATCTTGCCGAGATTCGCGCCCGCCTTGATGAACTTAACCACAAGTTGTTGACGGGTGATTCGGGCATTGCCGTATTTGATTTTCTCCCTCGCCCAATCCGCGTCATCCTGACC
>NZ_JBAUSA010001403.1:0-1712 GCF_049581465.1 Caballeronia sp.
ATGCAGTAACGCAGGCCCGTCGGCGCAGGACCGTCTTCAAAGACGTGGCCGAGATGCGCGCCGCAGTTCTTGCACTGCACTTCAATGCGCAGCATGCCGTGCGCGCGATCGGTCTTTTCGTTGATCACTTCGCCGTTGATCGGCTTGAAATAGCTCGGCCAGCCGCAGCCGGCGTCGAATTTTGTCGCCGATTCGAACAGCGGCGTGCCACAACACACGCAATCGTAGATGCCGCGCTCCGTGTGATCCCAGTACTCGCCGGTGAACGGCCGCTCGGTTGCGGCATGGCGCGTGACTTGATACTGGATCTCGGAGAGTTCCTTCCGGTAGGTGGCGTCGTCCTTTTGCAGCGGCGCGGCTTGGCTAGCTTGGGTCGTGTCGTCTTGGTTCATTTATCAGTCTCCAGAGCATTGATTTGCTCAATTAATTGGGGGCGATTTCAGGAAGAGCAACTCACTTCCAGGTCACTCGCCCAGTCGGGCGGCAAGCCCGCGTACGCTTCGAATTCGGGTTGTTCGTCGAAAGGCTTGCGCAGCACGCGCGCGAGGCGCTCCACTTCCGAAAAGTCCTTTTCCTTCGCAAGCCGGATGGCGTTTTCTGCCAGATGATTACGCAACACGTACTTCGGGTTCGCGGCGTTCATGGCGGCGGCCCGGGCTTCGTCGCTGCGCGTTTCCTCCGACAAACGCCGCCGATAGTCACCCGCCCATGCATCAAAGGCCGCGCGGTCAAGAAACAGGTCGCGCACGGGAGCGTCGCCGGAGGCATCGGCCAGCTTCATTTTTGCCAGATTGCGGAACGTGAGCGTGAAATCCGCGCGATTCGCGTTCATGACCTCAAACAGGCGGCTGGCGAGCTGATCGTCTCCTTCGCGGATTTCGGCCAGGCCCAGCTTCGTGCGCATTCTTCTTTCCAGCGCGGGCGCAAAACGATCTTTGAAGCCCGCCAGAACGCGCTGAGCGTCTTCGATCACTTTGTCGTTGCGCGTGTCTTCGGCATAGTGCGGGCCCAAAAGCGGCACCAGCGCCTGCGCTAGACAAAACAGATTCCAATAGCCGATCTGCGGTTGCATCTTGTACGCGTAGCGGCCTTGCGAGTCCGAATGATTGCAAATGTGATTGGCGTTGAAGCCATCCATAAACCCAAACGGCCCGTAATCGATGGTCAATCCGAGAATCGACATGTTGTCGGTGTTCATCACGCCGTGGCAAAAGCCGACCGCTTGCCAGTCCGCCATGAGGTCGGCGGTGCGCACAGTCACTTCGTGCAGGAGAGCGAGGTAAGGATCATCGGCCTCGCGGCACTGCGGATAAAACCGCTCGATCACGTGATCGGCAAGCTTGCGCAATTCATCCAGGCGATCGTTCGTGTAGAAGTGCTCGAAGTGCCCGAAACGCACGAAACTCGGCGCGACCCGCGTCACAACGGCGGCGGTTTCGATGGTTTCGCGCCGCACGGGCATGTCCGAACCGACGACGCACAGCGCACGTGTTGTAGGAATGCCGAGATGGTGCATCGCTTCGGAACACAAGTATTCGCGTATCGATGACCGCAACACCGCGCGGCCGTCGCCCATGCGTGAATAGGGCGTGCGCCCCGCGCCTTTCAACTGGAGTTCGAGCCGCGCGCCCGCGTGTTCGATCTCGCCGATGCCGATGGCGCGGCCATCGCCGAGTTGCCCCGCCCAGACGCCGAACTGGTGCCCCGAATAC
>NZ_JBAUSA010001404.1:0-2388 GCF_049581465.1 Caballeronia sp.
AGCGAGGACATCGGCATGCGACCACCCGCAACGCCAGTTTTCGTGCGCTCGCGCCGGTCAGCGAGGATCAGCTGATTCAGCTCATGAAACCGCTGCGAGCCATGTACGCGACGCATGTTCTCGTAACCATCCACTACCGGAATGTTTGAGATCACGCACTTCACCCGCTCGTCCGTCGCGCCGACTGCAAGCACATGACCGCCTGCGTACGAAATGCCCCACACGCCGATTCGATCGCCATCGATCTCCGGCAGCAACTCCCCAAACGTTACTGCACTCTTGTAATCCTCGATCTGCGCCGCCGGATCGATATGCTGGCGCGGCAGACCTTCGCTCGCGCCCATGCAGCGATAGTCGAACATCAACACCGCCACACCCTTCGCCACGATCGCCTTCGCGTAATGCGGCATGACGATCTCCTTCACGTAGCACCAGCCGCCGCCCATCACCAGCAGCGGAAACGGACCATCCCCATCCGGAAGCACCAAGTCGCCCCGGATCAACTCCCCTTTGCTCAAAAACTCGACTGCTCGTTGCGTGGACATCTCTACGTCTCCTTTTCGTGCCAAAGAATGACTGCGGTCATGAACATGCATAAAGTATCTGTACATTTGACCCATTACACATCTAGCGGAAACCCTAATAGGCTTGCGGAAAAAAGACGATATGACTACCAATTTCAGGCGAAAATATTTATCATCACATAAGCCAACGAAATCTATAGCTTTTTGTATCTGTACAAGTGAACACTTATTAACTAACCTGCAGATCACTCTGCACGAAACGCCGGCAGGCGTCCGGCAAAGCGTTTCAGCCACGCGGCAGGCCTGTATCCATCAATGCGATGCAGGGACGAAAGCAGCGAGAAATACACCTATGACAGCACCGAACGAATTCAAACGAGGACGACACTAGCTGCTTGCCGCGATCATCGCGTTCTACATCGGTGTCAGCGAAACCTCGGCCTTCTGTGGCGAATCTCGCCCACGCAATACGGCTAACGCTGGCTCCTCTTCGCGGGGTCGAAATACCCTGTGCGGATGTCCCAGCCAGAGCGAATACGCCCCGCCTGCAAGCGCTTGCGCCTACCGCGCCGACGAATGGACACGGGTTATCGGCGCTACGACGTGGCCCTCGGTTACCCCAGCGAGCCACGGGAAGGAATCAGGACGGTCCATCAGTGCAATACGCGGATGTTGCGCCGCTGGGGTCGATAAATGGCTTTATTAAAAGATCATGCCAAAAGAGAAGAAATGTGCAGGCGATATCGTAGACGACATATGGACAGAGAGTGAGATTGCAACGTCGAGCAACCGTCGCCTCGCGCCCGAGGTGCGGGAACGACAGATTGTACTCAAGGCCATCGACCACTTTGCGACTTATGGCTTCGCCGGAAGCACGCGCGAGTTGGCGCGTCAGCTTGGCGTGACACAACCGCTTTTGTACCGCTATTTTCCGAGCAAGCAAGCTCTGATTGATCGCGTCTACGGGGAAGTTTATCGGTGGGACGCCGATTGGGAAAAGCTAATCAGAGACCGCTCGCTGCCTATTCAGGAGCGCATGGTGAAGTTCTACACATCCTACGCACGGGTCATTCTCCGGCGCGAATGGATACGTATTTTCATCTTCGCCGGACTAACGCACGAAGGTATAAATACGAAGTATCTTTCGAAGCTTCGCGAGCAGGTCTTTCTTCCCTTCGCTGCCGAAATCAGGGAAGCACACGGGCTTGCTGCACCAGTGGGCGCCAAAGAGCGCGAGATCGAACTTGAGCTCATCTGGAGCCTGCACGCGAGCATTTTCTATCTCGGCGTTCGCAAATGGATTTATGGGCTCCCCGTCTCCGCTGACATCGACGCCCATATCGAACGTCAGATCGGTGCTTTCTTGAACGGCACGCCCAACGCGCTCAAAAACATTCCACGTCGGCCGAAAAACAACGTGGCGGAGAAGCCGAAGGCGTAAGCACCGCGGGCCTCAAGGCGCTGTTTGAACCGCCGATTACTCTGTGTTCTTCGCAGGAACAAAGCGCGCGGTTCCGCAAGAGCATATGCCCTTGGGTCGCGGTTATCGTGGAGTCGGAGGCTTCTCCAGCAGATCGTGTCGACGTCAATCCGACTTTTTCGCTTACAGCCGCTCCTGATCTTTGCCGATTTCGGCGTCGCTTACGCGACCAGGCCGATCACCTGCACCCTACCCTTCGCGAACAAAACGGCCTTCGAAAGAGACGACTTGCTTAGTTGAACACCAGATGGCGGTCGCGGAGCATGCCCACGGTTGAGCTCTTCATAGGTAATTACAAGCCCGATTTCGCTTGGCCAGATTTGACCGATGCCCTCCGTCTTATCAATCGTTCACTATTCGATCGATAAATCAACGAAGGACCTC
>NZ_JBAUSA010001405.1:0-12266 GCF_049581465.1 Caballeronia sp.
CGCAAGCCCCGCGTCGAACGTTGCGGCGTTCAGCTCCTGCATGTCGAAAACCGAAAATGCCGTTGAGTCGACGGGGATGTTGGCCATGACGAAAATCGGGTCCGTTCGATCCGCTTACTTCGCTGCAGCGACCGTCACCAGTGCGGGACGGAGCACGCGGTCGGCGATGACGTAGCCTTTTTGCAAAACCGTCACGACCGTATTGGGGTCCTGGTCCGCAGGCACCATGGAGATGGCCTGGTGGCGATGCGGGTCGAATTTCTCACCCACCGGATTCAGGGCGACGACGCGCCCCTTTTCGAGCGCCGCAGTCAACTGGCGCAACGTGAGTTCGACGCCTTCGCGAACTTTCGCCAGGTCGGTCGATGAGTGCGTGAGTGCCGCTTCCAGGCTGTCCAGCACCGGCAACAGGTGCTCGGCAAAATTTTCGATAGCGAATTTGTGCGCCTTCTGCACGTCTTCTTGCGCACGGCGCCGCACGTTTTCCGTCTCGGCCTTCGCCCGCAGGAACTCTTCCTGCAACGCTGTCACCCGGGCTTGAGCCTCGGCCAGCAATGCTTCGTTTTCATTTGCGTCGACGGTTGCCGCCGCGGAATTCACGTCCGCTTCCTGAGCCGCTTGCCGAGCGGTTTCATCAATGGACGTAGAGTTCTGGCTCGCTGAATTTTCTTGCGTGTTTTCCATGTCGCTTGAGATTTTACTAAGTGTGAAAACGGATGAAATCGGACGCAACGTTGCGGTTTCGGTAACGCCCAATGGCCCTAGCCGATTCGCTGACTTCACATTGCGTAAACACAACTCTCGTCACTACCGCAGTCGCAGCCGCAAGGATTCATGACCGACGGTGGGCGATGTTTGCCGCCAACCGTTCATCTGAGGCTCAAATCAACCTTTTCAAGAGCTTGCACCTGCTTTGCAGCGCTATTTCTCGCCCGCCGAAACGGGCCGTTACAACCATTAAGCGCGCTTAATACGATTTAGATTGAGTGCCGGCACTTGCTCTCCTACACTTCGATCAAGTCTTCTCGAGCGCTAGTTAACCCTAATCTTACGAAAGCCCGATTGGAAGTCTTTTTTGCCGCAAAAGCTCGCTTGAATTTCGCTTATGCGCCCGTATTCCAGGTTGTACCGTTGTTACCGGGGGTGCCATGAAACTGACCTTTGCCATCGCGGTGGTCGCGCTGGTGCTTGTTGGAGGCACAACGACCATCTGCATGTCCGGCGCTGTCAATGAGCGCACCGTGGAGTATGGCGGCGTGTCTGCCACCATGGAACAGTTGTTCAGTCCGAACCAGCAAGTTTGTCGATAATGCGGCGGTCGCGCTTGGTTGGGCGACCCTGCAACGCAGCCGCTGGCTCGCGATACGTTTTTCTCCGCTCAGCCTCAGCCATACGTTTTTCCCGTCCGGCCTCAGTTTCCGCGTAAAGCGTCTGTGCGATCGGTGCAGGACCGCGCACTTCGCAGATTCCCAACACTTTTACTTGCCACAGCACCTGCTCGATCTCGATTTCGACGAGATCGCCGACGCGGACCTCTTTTGACGGCTTCACGTCCGCGCCGCCGATCCGCGCGCGGCCTTTTTCGACAGCATCGGCGGCCATTGAACGCGTTTTGAAAAATCGAGCCGTCCATAGCCATTTGTCGATGCGAAGACGTGCGCCGGGCTCGGTAGAAATGTTGTAGTGCATGGTTAGATGGGGTTAGGGGTGGGGGTTCTGCTGGCGGCGGGTATCGGGCGAGGGTGAAGTCCTTCTAGCGGCCACGCTCACCGCACTCAGAACCGCCCCAACCTCTCCCTAGGCGACAGCGCTCAGCACCTGCGGTGTCCTGACCGGCCATCCTTGCAAATGCTGGGCCACTATCTCGCCCAACGCCTTGATCCACGCCGGCGACCCGTTCAGGCACGCAATCCGATGAAACTCCTTGCCACCAGCCCGAACAAATTCCTCGCGGCCTTCAATGCCGATTTCCTCAATCGTTTCCAGGCAATCCGATGTGAATCCCGGACAGAACACATCTACCCGCTTGACGCCCGCAGCACCGAGCTCGGCAAGCGTAGGCGCGGTGTAGGGCTGCAACCATTCAGCCGGACCGAATCGCGACTGGAACGTCACCCGGCATTCGATCGGCGACAACCCCAACGCCGCCATCAGCAACGAACCGGTCAACTGGCATTGATCGTGATAAGGATCGCCAAGATCCATGGTGCGCTTCGGCACGCCGTGAAAGCTCAACACCAAACGGTCGCCGGACGCGAAATCGGGCCGGCCGTGCTGCCGCCAGTATTCATGGACCTGCTCGGCCAACGCGCCAATATAGGCCGGATGGTCGGCGTAATGCCGGATCGTGCGCAGCTCAGGTTGATTGCGAACGTGCCTCAACGCGCTAAAGGCGTCGTCGAAAGCAGTGGCGGTGGTCGACGACGAATATTGCGGATACATGGGCACTAACAACACGCGCTCCGCGCCTTCCAGCTTGAGCTGGTTCAGCATGGCCGGAATGCCGGGCGTGCCGTATCGCATAGCGTATTCGACTATCACGTGATAGTCGTTGACCTGGAACAAGCGTCGCAATCCCTCGACCTGCTTTTCCGTGTGAACCCGCAGCGGCGAGCCTTCAGGCAGCCAAACCTGCGCGTATTTCTTCGCCGATGCCCGGCCGCGAGAGGGCAAGATCGCAAGCCGCAAAATGACCTGCCACACGAGCGCAGGAATCTCCACCACTCGCGGATCCGACAGGAACTCGGCCAAGTACTTGCGAACGGCTCGCGGCGTGGGTGCGTCCGGCGTGCCGAGATTGATCAGCAGCACGGCTACGCGATGCGAAGCAGAAGGCTGCGAGGGCAACTCGAGGTCGTAGCGCATGGATGGACTCTGAAACCCGCACGGAGAAGGTGAAACTCATTATAGCGGCGCGTTTCAGAACGCATCATTGGCCAGACGGCCGACTAGTGCCCGATCTCGTTGCGCTGCACGATAGAGGTGTCGAAGGGACTTTGAGCGGAGTGATTCCCGGCACGCGGCCGGTTTAGTGCTGGCTGAGCGAGAGTGACAGGAGCCGCGCGGTGATATCGACAATGGGAATCACGCGGTTGTACGCCATTCGCGTAGGCCCGATCACGCCGAGCGTGCCCACGATTACCCCGTTTACTTCATAGGGCGCGGTCACCACGCTCATTTCCTCTATCGGTACGAGATTCGATTCACCGCCGATAAAAATCTGCACGCCTTGCGCGTGGCTCGATACGTCGAGTAACTGAAGGAGACTGGTCTTTTGATCGAATACGTCGAAAAGCTTGCGCAGCCGCGCCATGTCGGAGGAAAGATCCGCCACTTCAAGCAAGTTGCGCTCGCCGGAAATCAGCAAAGTGTCGCCGGCATCAGATTCATCGACGCTCGCGGCCACCGCTGCCTGCATCAGCGTGGTCATGTCGCCGCGCAACGCGTCGATTTCCTCGCGCAGTCGGCGGCGTACTTCATCGAACGACAATCCGGCGAAATGGACGTTGATGTAATTCGACGCCTCGGTGAGTTGCGACGGCGAATAGTCACGCTGGGTAGCCATAATTCGATTCTGCACGTCGCCTTCCGGCGTCACAATGATCAGCAAGATGCGCTTGTCGGACAGGCGCATGAACTCGATTTGCTTGAACATGTGACTGCGGCGCGGCGTGAGAATGATCCCCGCAAACTGCGACAGGCTCGACAACACGCTCGCAGCGGCAGCCACTAGCTTCGCGGGCTCACCGCCCTGCAGCTTGATCTTGACGGCGGAAGTCATCGCTTCGTCGTCGGTGGTTTCCACGCTGAGCATGGTGTCGACGAAGAGGCGGTAGCCACGCGGGGTGGGAATCCGTCCCGCGGAGGTGTGCGGGCTTGCCACAAGACCGAGTTCCTCGAGATCCGACATCACGTTGCGGATGGTGGCCGGACTGAGTTCGAGACCGGAATAGCGCGACAACGTGCGCGAACCGACCGGCTGACCTTCGGCGATATAGCGCTCGATCAGGGTCTTGAGAAGGGTCTGGGCACGTGGGTCTAGCATGGGGAAATTTTAGCTCAACGTGTGGGAAAACAGGTCATAAACAGCCAGGCGCGGCGACGATCCACGTGTCAGACAGCGTCGCGCGACATGTTCATTCAATACTGGTTAAGGATTTGCCCCATTCTAACGACAATTTACATCCACACTTCGGCTTGAACGCGACGAAGCTGTGATCCGTTCTTTTCGACACTTACCTATGGTGTAATGCCGCCATGGAAATTGGCAGCCAATTCAAGACTGTTGCGCTCGTGGGGCGCAGCAACACGCCCGGCATCAGGGAGCCGCTGACGGCGCTCGCCGCCTGCATTTCGAAACGCGGATTCGAAGTCGTGTTCGAGGCGGAAACGGCGCATGACGTTGGCGTGACCGGCTATCCGGCGCTCTCCACGCCCGAGATCGGCGCGCGTGCGGATGTGGCCGTGGTGCTCGGCGGCGACGGGACCATGCTGGGACTCGGCCGGCAACTGGCGCCGTATCGCACCCCGCTGATTGGCGTGAATCATGGGCGGCTCGGTTTTATCACGGATATTTCCCTCGCCGAGATGCAGGAACTCGTCCCGCAAATGCTCGCAGGCAGTTTTGAGCGCGAAGAACGCACGTTGCTGGAAGCACGAATTGTCCGGGATGGACGGCCGATCTATCACGCGCTCGCGTTCAACGACGTCGTGGTCAATCGAAGCGGCTTTTCGGGAATGGCGGAACTGCGGGTGTCCGTGGACGGGCGCTTCATGTACAACCAGCGTTCGGACGGCCTGATCGTCGCTACACCGACCGGCTCCACGGCCTATTCGCTTTCGTCTGCCGGGCCAATCCTGCATCCGCAATTACAGGGTTTCGTTCTTGTGCCGATCGCACCGCATTCGCTGTCCAACCGTCCGATCGTGCTGCCTGACGACTCGCGGGTGGAAATTCAGATCATCGGCGGCCGCGACGTCAACGTGAACTTCGACATGCAGTCGTTCACGGCCGTCGAACTGAACGACACCATTGAAGTGCGGCGTTCACGGCATACGGTTCCGGTGTTGCATCCGGTCGGCTATAGCCATTACGCCACGCTGCGCAAGAAGCTGCACTGGCATGAACACCCGTCGAATGACGACGATTCAAAACTCTAAGACGCCATGCTCCGCCATCTTTCGATCCGGGATTTTGTCATCGTGGCTGCGCTCGACCTTGAGTTCGAACGCGGCTTTACCGTGTTTTCGGGCGAGACGGGCGCCGGCAAGTCGATTCTCATCGATGCCCTCGCGCTCACGCTCGGCGCTCGCGCGGACGCGAGCGTGGTGCGCACGGGCGAGTTGAGGGCGGACATCACGGCCGAATTTTCGACGTATGCGCAGGTCGCGCGATGGCTCGACGACCATGCGCTCGCCGCCGGTGACGCCGACACCGTCATGTTGCGACGGGTTGTCGATTCGAACGGGCGCTCGCGGGCCTTTATCAACGGGACGCCGGCCACGCTCGTGCAATTGCGTGAACTAGGCGAAATGCTCGTCGATATTCACGGTCAGCACGCCCATCAACTGCTCATGCGGCCGGACGCCCAGCGCGAACTCTTCGATACCCACGCCGGCCTCATCGAAACCGCGCAGAAGGTAGCGCGTGCGCACCGCGTCTGGCGGGACGCCACGCAGGCCGTGGAACTGGCGCAGAGCCGCGATCGCGAGTTGCAACTGGAACGCGAACGTCTCGCGTGGCAACTCGGCGAACTCGACAAACTCGCGCCCCAGGAAGGCGAATGGGAAGAAGTGAGCGGCGAGCATCATCGGCTGTCGCACTCGGCGAGCTTGATCGACGGCGTACAGGGCGCGCTGAGCGCCCTCTCCGAATCCGACGACCCCATGATCGCCCAACTCTCGGCGATCGTGTCGAAGCTACGGGGTCTTGTCGATATCGACCCTGCGCTTGCCGACGTGCTGGCATCGCTCGAACCCGCTGAGATCCAGTTGCAGGAAGCGGCGTATTCGCTATCGCATTACGCGCAGCGACTCGAACTCGATCCGAACCGGCTGGCTCAAGTCGAGCATCGGATGGAACAATTGCACTCCGCCGCTCGCAAGTTTCGCCTGCAACCCGAAGCGCTACCCGAAGAGCACGCCGCCCGGCGCAAGCAACTCGAAGCGCTCGACGCCGCTGCCGATCTCGACGCTTTGCGCGCGACCGTTGCAAAGGCGAAAGCCGCCTACCTGGCCGAAGCCAAAGTGTTGTCGAAGGCGCGCACCAAGGCCGCGAAGTCGCTTGGCGCGGCCGTCACGAGGGGGATGCAGGAATTATCGATGGCAGGCGGGAGCTTCGAAGTCGCACTCGTTGCGTTGACCGAAGGGGGTCCGCACGGCCTCGAACAAGTGGAATTTCGGGTCGCGGGCCATGCGGGTGTCACGTTGCGTCCGCTCGCGAAGGTCGCGTCCGGCGGCGAACTTGCACGAATCAGCCTCGCGCTCGCGGTGATCGCGAGCACGGCAAGCCCCACGCCGACCCTGATCTTCGACGAAGTGGATACGGGTATTGGCGGCGGCGTGGCCGAAGTAGTCGGACGCTTGTTGCATCAACTCGGCCGCGACCGTCAAGTGCTCTGCGTGACGCATTTGCCCCAGGTCGCGGCGCGTGGCGACCACCATTTCCAGGTAGCAAAGGCCGGCGATTCAACGGGTGGAACGGTCAGCTCGGTCACGCCACTGGACAAATCCAGGCGTGTGGAGGAAGTCGCGCGCATGCTCGGCGGCCTGGAAATCACGGCAACCACACGCAAGCACGCGAAGGAAATGTTGGCGGCGTGAATGGTCAAGGCGGGGTTTGATTGCGGCGGCAATGTCGCCAGCAAAACCATCCCACCGTCCAGCACCCCCAAAACCTCAACCGCCGACGGCCCCAAACACCCGCGTCCAAAGTCCGGTCACCGCGGCCCGCTCGGCTGCAACTTCCTCCGGTTCAACGCGCGCCTTTTCCATCCCGTCGAGCCTGATGCGGTGCTGTAATTTCCGATAGCGCCGATACGCCGCCCCCACCGTTTCCGCCTCCTCCGCGCTCATCAAGCCAAATTTCGACGCCAGCAACAGCAACGAAATATTGCCCATGTTCCTCACGAACTCCGGATATTCCCGCGCGTGCAGCAGCACCCAGAACTGTACGATGAACTCGATGTCCACCATCCCGCCGCGATCGTGTTTCAGGTCGAAAAGTTTGCTGCGATTCGGATGACCGGCCGCCGACCGCTCGCGCATCGCGACGATTTCGTGCGCCAGCGCGCCGGCATCGCGTGGCATGGTAAGAACCTGGCGCCGGATCTCCTCGAAACGGGCGCCGATCTCGGCATCGCCCGCGCAATAACGTGCCCGCGACAACGCCTGGTGCTCCCAGACCCAGGCTGTGTTCGCGGCATCGCCTTCGCGAATCTGATAGCGGCGAAACGATTCGAGACTCGTCACAAGCAGCCCCGACTCGCCATTCGGACGCAGCCTCAGATCGACGTCGAATAGCGTGCCCGCGCCCGTCGCCGTGGTTAGCCACGTGACAAGGCGGCGCGCGAACATCGCGTAGATGTCGACGGCGGCTTCATCCGGGTCGTCGTGCAGAAAGATCAAATCCAGATCGGACGCGTAGCCCAACTCCTTCCCGCCGAGCTTTCCGTAAGCAACCACGGAGAAGCGCGGCACCTCGCGATGACGCTTAGGAAACTGCGCCCACACCGTTTCGATGGTGATGCCAAGCACGGCATCGGCGAGTTCGGACAAACGATCGCTGACATGTTCGACCGTGAGATAGCCTGAGAGGTCGATGAGAAGAATGCGGAACACTTCGGCTTGGTGAGCATGGCGCAGCAAGTCCATTTGCTGCTCGGCTCCGTCGGCGGCGGCAATTTGCTTGCACAAGGACTTACGAAATTGCGCCCAGTCGAACGGGCTGGTGATCAATTCATCGTCCAGCAATTCGTCCAGCAATTGCGGATGGCGGATGAGGTAACCGGCCGCCCAGCGCGATGCGCCCAGCACCGACAACACGCGTTCGAGCGCAGCCGGATATTCGGTCAGTAGCGCCAGATAGGCGCCGCGCCGGCTGATTGCTTCGAGCAAGTCGAACAAGCGCGCGATGGTGTCGCCGCGACGCTCAGGCGGCTGCGCATCCTTCGCTGCTTCGAGCGCGCGCTGGGCGATGATGTCGAAACGTTCGCGGCTGCGTTCGGGCAGGCCTTCGTAGCGGGACGATTTCCACACGTTCTGCAGGCGCGTCAGCACGGCGGCGGTATCGGTGAAACCGAGTTCGGCCAGTTGCCCGCGCACCTCTTCTTCGGCGCTTTCGTCGGCAAGCGCACTGCTCCAGACGCACGACGCCACCGAATCCTCGGCCACGCCGCAGCCGCCGTCGCCACTCACCTTGTCGGCGAAAGTCTCGTCGAACTGCTGCTCGACGTTGCTCCGATGCGCTTCGAGCGCGTCCTTCAGCGCGGAATAATCGGCGAAACCCATGGCCTCGGCCAAAATCGCACGATCCTCCGGCGCGACCGGCATGGCGTGCGTTTGCGCATCGTTGCGATATTGCAAGCGGTGTTCGAGCTTGCGCAGGAACAGGTACGCATCGGTGAGCTCGTTGCACACCGTCGCCGATATCAACCCGTGCGCCTGCGCGCGCTTCAACACGGACAAGGTCGGCCGGACCCGCAAGTCGGCAAATTGGCCGCCGCGAATAAGCTGGAAAACCTGCGCGCTGAACTCGATCTCTCGAATGCCGCCGCGCCCCAGCTTGATGTCGTCGGCTTTATCGGGCCGCATGTGTGCGCGACGTTGCGCTTCCTGGCGGATCTGCACATGTAATAACCGGATGGCGCCGATCACGCCGTAATCCAGATAGCGCCGATAAATAAACGGCGTAGTGAGCGCTTCGAGTTGCACGGCGAGCCGCTGCGCCGGCTCGCTTTCACCCTCCGACACCAGCCGCCCCTTGATCCAGGCATAACGCTCCCACTCGCGGCCCTGAACGTAGAAATACTCTTCGAGCATGCCAAGCCCGCACGCAAGGGGACCGGAATCGCCATTGGGCCGCAACCGCATGTCGACGCGAAACACATAGCCGTCCTCGGTCACTTCAGCCAGCGCGCCGATCAGCTTGCGCCCGAGGCGCGTGAAATATTCCTGCGTGGAAAGCGCGGCGCGCTGGCCGCCCGTCGTCTCGCCGTCGTCCTCATAGACCAGGATCAAATCGATATCCGACGACACGTTCAACTCGCGCCCGCCAAGCTTCCCCATTCCCACGACACCCAGCGTCAGCCGCTGCCCATCCTGCCCGCGCGGCTCGCCGAATACGGCTTCGAGATCCTCCGATAACACCGAGAGCGCGCGCTGGATGCTCACTTCGGCAAGATCGGTCATCGCGCCGGTGACCTCGGCGACATCGGCGAGACCGGCCAGATCGCGTTCCATCACCGTGCAAAATACCTCGCCGCGAAGCTTGCGGAGCGCGGTTTTCAGCGCGGCCTCATCGAGGCGATTGTTGGTTGTGCAGGTGCTGCATAACGCGTTCAGCCGTTCCTCGACCCACGCGCGGCGAATCGGTGTCTTAGACCATTGCGCCACTTGCGCGGCCAGTTCGGGACGCGCCGCGTACAGGCGCGACGCATAGTTGGACGTGGTCAAACTCAACAATGTGGCTTCGTTCATGAAAGGTCGGGCTCGGTCGTTGCTGTCTTCAATGGCCAGGTCATGGCCGGGGCTATCGTGCGAAATCGGCGTCAATGGAAGCCCGCGGCGCCAGGCGCCCGCCGATAAAGCTTCGCGGCCGCATCGTAGCGCGTCTTCGAGGCCTCGTCTTCAGGGTCTTCCAGCCCTTTTACGGGGCCACGCTGTGTTACATTTAATCGTTAAATCTCTAAAACCTACCATATAGCCGACCCATCGCCGCATGTCCGACCAGAAGGAATTTGCCGACCTGCCCGTAGCTGGACAATCGAAGCTCGGTGGTCACGCCGCGCTCGTGTTGTCGCGGGCGCTCAAAATCCTTCTGGTATTGGTCGCCGTCGTGTATTTCGCGGTTGCCGGAATTTATCTGGCATTGCGATATGTCGTGTTACCGCAAGTCGACGCGTTCCGGCCTCGGATCGAACAACTGGTCTCTTCGAAGATTCGTGCGCAAATGCGCATTGGCCGGATCACCGCGCAGTGGTCGGGCCTGGAACCTACCTTCGATATCGACAATCTCAGGATCGACGCCCTCGACGGCACGCCGGGCCTCGCCGTGCCGCATGCGAGCGCGACCATTGCGTGGCTTTCGGTCGTGCACCTCGCGCCTGTGCTGTCGAACCTGACCGTAGACGGCCCGGACGTGATCATTGCACGTGCCGCCGACGGTTCGCTGAGCGTGGCGGGCGTGCCCATTCCCGCGAGGCGCAATGGCAACAACACGTTCTTGACCTGGCTGTTGACCCAGCAAGCGATCGTGCTGCGCGACGGCACGCTGCGCTGGCACGACGCCGAAAAAGGCGCGCCGGAACTCGCGCTCAAACGCATCAAGCTCGCGGTCCTCAATGACGGCCTGCGGCATCGGCTTTCACTGCAAGCGCCAGCGGACGGCGAATTGCTGCACGGCCCACTCGATTTCCGGGCCGACTTCAAGCATCAGCGCTTCACCGTCACCGGCCGCTGGACGAACTGGACGGGCCGCGCGTTTTTATCGACGGGACCCGTGGACCTGCCGATGCTCGCGCGCTACGTCACCGTGCCGTTCGCCACGTATGGCGGCCGTTTCGACAACCGTATCTGGATCGATTTCGACAGCGGCAAGCTGCGGGCGGCGGGCGGCGACCTGACCGGTTCCGACATCGCGCTGCGCGTGCGTCCGTCGCAGCCGCGACTCGACATGCCCATCGCCCGTTTCAACTGGAATCTCGCGCTCAAGGACGATGAATACACGCTGAACCTGGCGGACGTGCACGCTGAACTGGGCCAAAAGCCGTTGGACGATGGCACGCCAATGTCCCGGCTGCTCGCCATGCGCACGCTCACCGGCCGATACCGCGCACCCAGCGTGGATCACGGACAGTTGCTCGCCGTCTCGGGGGACTACGTGGATCTCGGCATCCTCTCCGAGTTCCTGCGCGCGTTGCCCTTGCCAACGAGAGTGCAGAACTATCTCATCCGCTACAGTCCGCGCGGCCAAATTGCCAATTACACGCTCGAAAGCGTGCGGCCGAAGCCTAAAAACGCGGCCGATGCCGATGCCGCTGTGAATTCCCAGCGCGACCTGGGTCCTGACGAAACCCTTCGCTATACGGCCAAGGCCGAATTGCTGGGCGTCAGCATCCAGGCGCAGGAACCGCCGCCCGGCTTGACGATCATGAACCACCCACGTGCCGGGATCCCGGGCGTGGAGAACCTGTGGGGCACGATCGACGCCGATCAGGATCACGGCACAGCAGTCATCGATACGAAAAACACGGCCATCACCATGCCGGGGGTCTTCGATAATCCGCGCCTCACCTTCGACCAGATCGATGGGCGTATCGACTGGACGCTCGCCGATGCGCCCGGGAAACCACACAGGGCGATCACGGTGCACGTGCCTTCGCTGCGCGTGAAGAACGCCGATGCCCAGGCTAACGCGACGGCCGATTATAAGAACGTCGGCGAGGGCCGTGGTTCGCTCGACCTGAAGGCGAATGTCGCGCACATGGATTTGACGCATCTCGTGCGCTACCTGCCGACGAGTATCAGCGAAAAATTCCGGATCTATCTCGGGCATGCGCTTCAGGCCGGTACAGGCCGCGACGGAACCATAGAGGTTCATGGCGACCTGACCAAATTCCCCTATACCCGTTTCCCCGATGCCGGTCATTTCAAGATCGTGGCGCCGTTCAAGGGCGGAAAGTTCGATCCGACGCCCTTCCCGCCGCGCAAGATGGCCAATGGCACGCCCAGCTTCTGGCCGGCTTTCGACGGTATCGACGGGACGTTTCAGCTCGCCGAAAACAAGCTCCGTTTCGACGTCACGCGCGGTCACTATCTGGGCGTCGCGGTGAAGAAGACGGCGGGACATATCGACGATCTGGGCAATCGCGAATCCAAGGTGATGATCGACAGCGTGGCGTATGGCCCGGTCACCGACATGCTCGATTACGTCGAAAACAGTTCGCTCGGCGAGTTGTCGAAGCACGCGGCGACGAAGATTCGCGCGATCGGCGCCGCCACGCTCGCGCTGCACCTCGAGATTCCGCGCGTTGCGCCCCCGCCCGGCG
>NZ_JBAUSA010001406.1:0-1601 GCF_049581465.1 Caballeronia sp.
GATTAATGTGGGCCTCAATAGCGCGGGCGAGCGTGCGCGCGGCAAGGGTCGGGATGGCGCCGTGAGCTGCGACTCGCTCGGCTCCCAGCGGTTCAAGTACGTTCAGGCGAATGCGGAACGCTCGCGCCGGCACGTCGTACCAGCGCATCTGCTTGGTGAAAGCGGGCGGGTCGCAGTCGATGAGCACCGGCAGGATCGGCGTGCCGCCCTTGAGCGCCATGTGTGCGAATCCGCGTGAAAAAGCATGGAGCCGATTGGGCGCCGGACTGCGCGTGCCTTCGGGAAAAATGATCATCGTGTAGCCGGCCTCGATCTGACGCGCACCAGCCGCCACGAGTTCGGTCGGATCGTCGTTGCTGACGTATTCGGCGGCGCGCACGATACCCCAGAAAACCGGGTTGCGCCAGTGCGAGCTCTTGACCACGCAGCACGCGCGGGGCGTGAGCGCGAGCAATACGACGACATCCAGGTACGTCGGGTGATTGGCGACCACGATCATGGGCCCGCGTCCCCGCAATGCCTCGGCACCCGTGATATCGAGTTCCATCACGCCGACTTTTTGCAGCACGGCAACGAGTGCCTTGAAGAACCCGTGGATGATCGTCGTGACTGCGCGCTGACGCGATGCACGATGCGGCCAGACGCACGCGAACGGGAACACGAGAAGCGAAAAGAGGATCCCCGAGATGCCGAACACCATGAAGCTCATGCCGGTCGCGAACAGTCTCCAGGCGTGATTAAGCCGCTTCATGCCAGCTCCATTGCCAGGTGGAATCGCCCAGCACCCTCTCACGCTCTTGCCGTGCGAATCGCCATGCGGCGGGTGCATGGGTATCGAGACAATGCACGACGGCTTCGCTTTGGGTCCGGAAATAGCGCTGCCCTGGAACCGGCGCACTAGCCGGCGCGGCCGAACGTGCGAGCGTGCAAGAAAGATGGCCCGCTGTATCGCGTGCATCGATCAGGATGGCGAGCGCGCCGCCCTGCACTTCATCCTCGATGGTTCCGTACACGGGATCGGCGGGTTCATCCGCGTACACGACGAGCACGGGCCAATCCGGATCCACCGCGAACTGCGCATGCGCTTCAAGCAACGCAAGCCCAAGCGTTTCCGCGCCAGCGGAGACGGCACTTGCCGGCGAGCGGTCGCCGCGAGCGATGCCGAATATGCCGGTCATCGCGTTGAGCACCGACAGGCTGAAAGCAGTGGGAGAAACCGGCTCGCCCGTGCTGATGGCGCGCAGGATCTCGGTCGTGCGCCGCAGTTCACCATGCCGCGATGCGAACACCACGCGCACGCGGTCGAGTTCGGCCACGCAGTCGTGGGCGACCTTCAGGGCGCTTCGGGACAGGCTGCTCAGACGGCGGCGGACGATCGGCTCGATGAAGCTGATATCGGCGGTCGCTGCGGCAGCGGTGGCGGACCATCGGGAAACGGGCATGGTCCAGCGCAGATCGTGCATACGATATTTACGATTTGAAAGGCACCAGCACCTCACCAGGGTTCGCCTGTGCGGGTAGCGCGTGAATGAGCCCGCTCCAGCCGGACGATCTTCAACTGGCTAACAAGAGAAGACGGCCGGATAGTCCAATGCCTGTAC
>NZ_JBAUSA010001407.1:0-3810 GCF_049581465.1 Caballeronia sp.
GTTCACGGCGGCGCCAGCCTGCTGCAGGCCGCCGGCGAGTTCCCTGCGCCCGTTGCGCACGATTTCCCGTTGAGTCCGGATGCCGCGCGCTACTACAAGTCCGGCAAGAGCTTCCTCTACCGGACGATGCCATTCTGGCTTGCGAGCCTCGTAGACCGCCTCCTGGTGTTGGTCGTGCCGATAGTCGTCGTGCTGATACCGGCGTTGCGCTTCGTGCCGCCGCTGTACGCGTGGCGCGTCAAGTCGCGTTTCTACCGGCGCTACGGCGAGCTGATCGCACTCGAGCGCAGCGTGCTCGACGACCCTTCCGAACAGAATTATCTCGAGTTCACCGAGAAGCTCAATGCGATCGAAAAAGGTCTGAACAAACTTCAGATGCCGATCGCCTATGCCGAACACTTCTACGTGCTTCGCGAGCACATCAGTTATGTGCGCTCCCAGATCGCAGCACTACGGCGCGGTAACGACTCCCGAACATAAGTTTCATATAGACGTAATTCTGAACTAATTCGACTTCCCTACGATGCCCATGCATGACGAACGGCATGCGCATTGCGAGTTGTCGACGTCATGGCGCACCTCCCCTTTGAAACCGACTCTTTATCGATACCTGGAGCACTCCTATGAAATCCATGAAAGTTTTAGCCATCCTGGCGTGTTTAGTCGTCGCTCACACCGCTAGCGCGCAAGAAAAGCCGTTGAGTCCCGCGAAAATGAGCTGCTCGGACTTCGTATCCGTTGACGAGGTCTATCGACCCGCCCTGGTCTACTGGGTCGCCGGCGTCGATAGGCTTGGTGTGAAGGAAACAGATACCGTGGTCGTCGACACGGCCCATCCCGTGGGAGAGGCGGTCGTGGAAGAATGCAAGAAGGACCCGCACGCTCCATTCATGTCGAAAGTCAGATCCATGATCAAGTCCAACCAGATCGCGCTCTTTGACGATCACTGAGGACGAATGCGGTCGTCCAAGACAGTATGCTGGTGCCAGGCAGGACATGCAAAATGGTTCTAATGAAGCCCGACGGCTTGGCTCGACGAAGACGCGCTGTTGGCGTGCGCACGGTTGCACGCAAGCGGCGCGAAACGCGCTTTTCGTGGAGACGCGCGGCGTTCACCCTATCGGTAGATCGGACTTCATCTCGTGCCGTCAAACACGACAATGTCCGAGCGGTCCTGCTTCGGCAATGCAATCAGCAGACGGCCTTCATCGAGCAACGCGTGGCCTGTGACCGTGACGTTTGCCACCGCACAAGGCGCAGCGGCGAACGTGATGGATGCACGGTAGGCATTGACACCACTATCGGGTGAGACGTTGCCGCGAAACTCGCAACCCGTTGACGTAGTGCCCGCCAGCAGTCCGTCACGCGCGATGAGCATTTGCGCGGCCGCGTTGCCCTGCAACGAACTCATCTGCCCGCTGTATTCGCCCGCGATCGCCCCGAAACCAGGACCTTGTCCCAAAGACGGTTCGGGGGTCGCGGAGAAAGTCATGGGCGTGGCGCCAGGGGCGGACGCGACGACCGTGCCGGTCACATTCGGCGATCGCGAGAAATCGATCTGCACCCGGACCGGCGATGCTGCCGCGTCAGGCGCAAAACGGTACTGCGTGCCCGACCGGCTGTTGAACTGGCCGTTGCCCGTCTGTTGGCCATTCGTCACGACAATGACGCTGGCCGCCGGCTTTTGATAGAAGAGATAGGCTGACCCGTCGTAGAGCGAGAGCAGGGTGACGGGTGCTTGCGTCGAGAACGCGCCGCTATAGACGCCGGCGGAAGAGACCAGCAGATTGGTCGCCGGCTGGGCCTGCAAATGCGACGGGCTACCCGTGCTGCAAGCACCGAGGATCAAGCAACAACCTACGCCCATCAGTAATTTCCATGACCGCACGTTGGCACCCCGGATCCACGGAAGATCGGCGAACAAAGCTACGCCAGAATTATACGGGCGCTCGACAACTGCACCGCTATGCGGTTGCGTTGAAAGGCGAGTTAGCTATTAAGCGTTTTGTGCATTACGATTGCCTCTGCAACGTTAGGTACGATAGTACGGGACAGTATGAGACACACCAGTGCTTTGCATGGAGCCTCCGATGAGTGAGCAATATGGGTCGTTTTGCCCGTGCTGCGGCAGTGCCGGGCATCGCGCAATGAGTCGCCGTACTTTCATGAGCCTCGTCGCCGGCACCGCTGCCGGACTCGTGATGCCGCCGGCTTTCGCGGACGCACAACCGGTGCCGTCCATTGCTTACGACTCGATTGCCGATCCCGTTCATTTGCCTGAAGACACGTATTTCGGCGAATGCTCCGGTGTCGCGCTCAACTCGCATGGGCACATCTTCGTGCTGTCACGCGGCAACACGAATGGGCCAGCCTATGGCGCGGCTGCGACGCAACTTCTGGAGTTCGCACCCGACGGACGCTTCATCCGCGAGATAGGACACAACCTGTATGCATGGTCGTTCGCGCATACGGTCAAGATAGACCGGCAGGACAACATATGGGTGACGGACAAAGGCTCCGACATGGTGATCAAGTTCACGCCGGATGGACGCGTCGCAATGGTGTTCGGCCGAAAGCAGGAAGCCGCCGACGAAGACACCGGCCCGCTAAAGCACCCAAACCCGCCGCTGCCCTCCGAGCCTGGCCGCTTCCGCCAGGTGACTGACGTCGCGTGGGACGTCGCCGGCAACACCTACATCAGCGACGGCTATATCAACTCACGCGTGGCGAAAGTCGATCGCGATGGCAACTGGATCAAATCCTGGGGCGACCGCGGTACCGGGCCGGGGCAGTTTCATACGCCCCATAGCATCGCGCTCGATGCGCACGACAACATCTATGTCGCGGACCGCAGCAACCGGCGCATCCAGGTGTTCGACACCGACGGCAATTTCCAGCGGCAATTCACGATCGACGTTCCGGTGCCGCCGGACGCACGTCCGGCGATCGGCAACATGCCAGATGAGGCGGCAATCGCGGCCGGCACGTTTGCGCCGGGCTCGCCATGGGCCATCTGCATTTCGCCCGGACCGAATCAGGTGCTCTATAGTGCCGACGCTTTTCCAGGCCGTATCTACAAGATGACGCTCGACGGCAAGGTGCTCGGCGTGCTCGGAAAATCAGGCAAGCAGCCGAAGCAATTCGGCTGGATTCATCAGATGGCGTGTCCATCGGAGAACGTGCTGTTCGTCGCCGAACTGCTGAACTGGCGCGTGCAGAAGCTGGTTCTGCACGCTTGATTCATGCGGCCATCTTCTCCCTCCCGCTCACGCCCGCCCGTCATCGTATGGTTCCGCGACGACCAGCGTCTTGCCGATAACCCCGCGCTTCTGCACGCCGTCGCCACAGGCCACCCGGTCGTGTGCGTGTATGTCCACGACCCGGAGCCTGGGGAAACCCGTTTGCCGGGCGCCGCTGTGCGCTGGTGGCTTCACGAATCGCTGCGCGAGCTCAATGCGGCGCTTGCCGCAATGGGCGGGGGGCTGATCGTACTTCGTGGCCCTGAACGTCAGGTGATCGAAGGGTTTGCCGCAGGGATCGGCGCGATCGAGGTGTGCTGGAATGGCCGCTATTCGGCAGCGCAACGCGAGACAGACGCAGCGATCAAGTCGGCGTTGAAAGAATCCGGAATGGCGGTTTCGACCTTCAACGGGCACCTGCTGCGCGAGCCGTGGACGGTGGCCACGCGCGACGCCCGGCCGTTTCAGGTATTCAGCGCGTACTGGCGCGCCGCACGCCGCGAGTATTCGCCCGAACTGCCGCGGCCCGCGCCCGGGCGGATCGACTTCTTTCCGGTGCCCGAAGGCGCAA
>NZ_JBAUSA010001408.1:0-1566 GCF_049581465.1 Caballeronia sp.
TTGCCAAGTACGACGGTCACCAGGCCGGCGGCATATGGGCCATTTTCCTGCCTGATGACCGGGTCCGGCTGATGATTGCCGATGGCAATAGCTCTGGAGGAAACGATCTCAACCATCGTCCGCCCGATGGGGACCCGTACATCGTGCCGGGCATCCGCGATGACGACTGGAACCGGCTGTTTCCCAATGGAGTGGCGCAAGGAATCAAGCAATGAACCTGCAATGGCCTGAACAGATGCCGGCGAGCGGCCGTGTGACGAAAGAAGAAAGCGATGTGGCCTGGGGGACCGGGATATGCCGCGTGATGGACCCGACCATGTCCTGCCCGCAGACGCTGCACATCACGCTGTTCTTCGACGGTACCAACAACAACGACGCTGAGGACAACAAGCTCTGGCGAGATTCGAAGAAGAAGACCCACACCAATGTGGCGCGGCTCTTCAATGGCCGGGCAAGGCCAGTTACGACCGAGGACGGGGTCACGATTCAGCGAAGCTCAGCCAGATCCCCCTGCACGATGTACATCGCCGCACTCGAATACGACGTGCCGCTCATGCGGGCAGAAGCGCTGCACCCCGTGCCACATTAATCCGGAGACCTGACAACATGACATTGAATTCCGTTTCCCGCCGCGTGCGCCTCGGCGTCTCCGCTAGCCTGCTTTTCGCCACAGCGCTGTCGCTTGCCGCTTGTGCCAGCCCGCCGTCACCCGCGGCCAGCCAAGTTGCTGTGCCGCATCGGGTTGAGCTCCTGAGCGGCGACTCTGGAATTTTGAATTACACCCCCTGGTACATCCACACGTGGGAGCTGAGCGGGCCGAAGGGGACGGGCATTGGTGGTGGCGGCCGCAACGCGATGCCTGTGAAAGACAATGGCCGTCCATCTGGCGGCAGCGGGATGTGCTGCGCCAGCATTCCCCATGACTGGCAACCGGACCTGCGGCTGACAGTGCGTTGGCTGGTATTCAAGGATGTCAAAAAGCTCGGCGCCAAGGCGCCGGGCGACTGGTACAAGGCCGAGAACGTGCAGATTGCTAAGTACGACGGTTACCAGGTAGGCGACATATGGGCCATCTTTCTATCGGGTGACCGCGTTCGGCTAATGGTTTCGGACGGCAACAGCTCCGGGGGAAACGATCTAAATCATCGTCCGCCCGATGGCGACCCATACATCGTGCAGGGCATGCGTGATGACGAATGGAACCGGCTGTTTCCCAATGGAGTGGCGCAAGGAATCAAGCAATGAGTCTTCGATGATCTATGCCGAGTGCCTGCTCAAGGCAACAAGAGGCGGTTCGACGCTCGTGCCGCATTAATCCGGAAACCTGATGACATGATATTGAATCCTCTTTCACGATCCGAGCGCCGTCGCGTTGCCGCTGGCCTGCTGTCGGTCATCGCGCTGTCGCTTACCGCCTGCAGCCCCTCGTCACCTGCGGGCAGCCAAGTTGCTGTGCCGCATCGGGTTGACCTCCTGAGCGGCGACTCTGGCATTTTGAATTACACCCCCTGGTACATCCACAGATGGGAGCTGAGCGGCCCGAATGGTACGGGCATTGGCGGTGGC
>NZ_JBAUSA010001409.1:0-4950 GCF_049581465.1 Caballeronia sp.
GGCCTTGAAGGCACGCGGGATTACGACGTCGACAAGCCGCTTGCGTATCGCGAGAAAGTGGGACGGTTCCTGCTCACCATGACCTACCGCCACGAGTATCCGCAAGTCGACGACGAACGGCTCGGCACCGCGTTCGCCGTTTTCCACGAGGCAGGGACGGATATTGTTGTGGCGGCCGTTGAATTGAAGCTCGTGAAAGTGCCGCCCATTCAAAGCAGCGCCGACCTCGTGTACATCCTCGATACTTATTCGGGCGAAATGCTTTCCATCGCGCTCGCGGCCACCGAGGCGCTCGGGCCGGAGGGCCTGTGCAGCGTGTTCAACGAACATCGGGTGGTATATGTCAGCACGTGGGAAGTTCGCAGGCCATGGCGTGGCGAGGGCCTGGGCATTGTCCTGCTGCACGAGGCCTTGAGACGCCTTCCGCCTGATTCCGCCGGCAGGCCCGACGCGCTATGCATCGCGCCCGAGCCCTATCAGACGGAATCCCGCTATCTCGAACAGTTGCCAGCCACGTTGCGTAGCGAACTCGATGCGCCCGCTCAACGTCTCTCGCGCTATTTCACGAGCTGGCTCGACAACGCGAACCTGCCCAACATCGGCACGCATTTCTTTGTTCCGATGGCCAAGCATGCCGGCATTGGATCAGCGGGAGAAAACGCGCGGCTAATCGACCGGATCATGGAAAGTGACGCCTGATACCTTGCTGCTGGTCGTCGATATGCAGGCGAAGTTGCTGCCGCATATCGACGGCGGCGCGGCCGTGCTGAAAAATTGCGCGACGCTCGTGAAAGCAGCCGATCTGCTCGACATTCCCGTGCTTTTCACCGAGCAAAATCCGCGCGGACTTGGGCCCACTTCGGAAGCCCTGACGGGCGAGCGCCGCCACTCGGTGATCGAGAAGGACACGTTCGATGCGACGCTAAGCGCAAAGTTCGTGGCGGCGCTGCCATCGAAGAAAACGACTCTCCTGGTTGCCGGCTGCGAAGCGCACGTGTGTGTCTTGCTGACCGTGATCGGGCTACGGCGATTGGGTTACGCGGTCGAACTGATCGCCGACGCGATTGGCTCGCGTGCGCCGGAAAACAAGGCGACCGCCCTGGCGCGTGCCCAATGTGAACACGCGTTTCCGGTCGCAACGGAAACCGTGATCTTCCGCTGGCTCGAAAGCTGCCGCCACCCGCAGTTCCGCAGCGCGCTGGCCCTGATCAAATAACGATCAAATCGGCGCCAGCCATGCCGTGTGCTCATGGCTGGCATGAGCATTTTTCGATTGTTTCGGGATTTTGGACTGCCTAAAGTGCACTGCATAACTACTTCAAGGCCACGATCATGACCATCCGCGTTTCCAGCCTCGCCCGGCGCTTCTTAGTGGCCGCCGCCCTGACTGCGCCGTTCCTGAGCGCACCCGTTCACGCCGATGCCCTCGATACCGTGCAGAAAAGCGGCGTCCTGCGCGTAGGCGTGTTCATGGACTACCCGCCGTTCGGCTCTATCGGAACGGATATGAAGCCGCAGGGATACGACATCGACATGGCCGATTACCTGGCCAAAGCCATGAAGGTCAAGGTTGAACTGGTGCCAATCACCGGCGAGAACCGCATGGCGTATATCGCCACGCATAAAGCCGATATTTTATTGAGCGTCGGCCAGACGCCGGAGCGGGAGAAAGTGCTCGACTTCTCGCGTCCCTACGCGCCGTACTATCTCGCGGTGTTCGGGCCCAAATCCTTGTCCGTGAAGAATGAAAAGGATCTCGCCGGCAAAACGATTTCAGTCGCGCGCGGTACGCTGGAAGATCTGAGCATAACGAAAGTCGCGCCGCCGGACGCGACCATCAAACGCTTCGACGACCCCAATGGCGCCATCTCCGCGTTCCTTTCGGGCCAGGTGCAACTGATGGTCGTCGGCAACGATGTGGGCGCGACGATCATTGCTCGCAACCCGCCGATCGCGCCCGAGCAGAAATTCGAACTCTTCAGCTCGCCGGATCACGTCGCGGTGAATAAAGGCGAGACCGCCTTGCTTAAGGAAATCGATGTGGCTGTCTTGAAGGCCAAGACGGACGGCACCCTGAACAAGCTGTCGACAAAGTGGCTAAAGGCGCCGTATCCGTCGGATCTTTGAATGTAGCGGTATGGAGTCCTAGGCGGTGCGACGGGGCGTTGAAGACGCCGGGTCGCACCGTTTGTGTTTTAGTGCTTTCGCCATTCCGCCTTTCACCGCTGAAAGGCGCCCAGCAAGCCTCACAGCGAATTTACACGCGAATGTAGTCGCTACCTGCTACATGCACGGGTCATCGCCGATCCGCCGCTCTCGCAGGCGATGGCATCCAACTTGCTTGTTCCATGTCGCGTCACTTGTGATCCTCCGGCCATGCCAGACAAAGGACATGAAACGGCGCGCGCCGCTTGTAGCCCAGACACGTCAGCCCCGACGCCTCAGCCAACGCAGCGCCCACTCTGCCCGAGCGAGGAGTTTCACATCGCCATGCCGAAGCCAAAGTCCCCTGCCGCAACGATCATTCCAGAAGTAGTGCCACTGGCGTCCCGGCGCCGGTTTCTCCAATCCGCAGCGGCAGCCGCCGCCGTGTCAGCCGCCCCGCTAGTTCATGCCCAGCAAGCGCCTCGGGAAGTGCCGGAAGTACCGCCGGGAGTACCATTAGGCACGCCCACCGCGCCGGAGCCCTCCGTGTCGAAGGCTGCGCCGCTGACGTCGCTCAGGCTGACGATCAATGGCCGTCCTTACGAAATGCAACTCGAGGCACGCACCACGCTACTCGACGCGCTGCGTGAATACGCCGCTCTCACAGGCACGAAGAAAGGTTGCGATCGCGGTCAATGCGGAGCCTGCACGGTGATCGCGAATGGCCGGCGCATCAACTCGTGCCTGACGCTTGCCGTGATGCACGAAGGCGATTCGATCATCACCGTCGAGGGTCTGGCGCAGGGCCAGACGTTGAGCCCGATCCAGCAGGCGTTCATCAAACACGATGCGTTCCAGTGCGGCTTCTGTACGCCCGGCCAACTGTGTTCGGCCACCGCGTTGATCGATGAATTTCGCGCCGGCAATGCAAGCGCGGCCACTGCCGACGTCCGCTATCGACCGCCGCAACTCTCCGACGATGAAATCCGCGAACGCATGAGCGGCAATATCTGTCGATGTGGCGCGTATCCGAACATTGTCGCCGCGATCAAGACGATCGCGACCGGCCAGGTCTAGGAGCGCGCCATGGATGCCATTTCATACGAACGCGCCGCCGATGCAGGCGCGGCGATCAAGGCGGCGCAACAGCCGGGCGTTGTGTTTATCGGCGGCGGGACGAACCTGCTGGACCTGATGAAAGGCGGCGTGGCGAAGCCTGTGAAGCTCGTCGACATTACGCACATCGCCGGTCTCGACACGGTCAGCGAGTTGCCCGACGGTGGCTTGCGAATCGGCGCGCTGGTCCGCAATAGCGACGCGGCCAATCACGCGTGGGTGCGCGGGCGATATCCGTTGTTGTCCGAAGCGTTTCTCGCGGGGGCATCGGCGCAATTGCGCAACATGGCGACGGTCGGCGGCAACCTCATGCAGCGTACGCGTTGCTACTACTTCTACGACACCGGCTTTCCCCAATGCAACAAGCGCTCGCCCGGCAGCGGCTGCGCGGCGATGGAAGGCAACAACCGGATTCACGCGATTCTCGGCGCGAGCAACCAGTGCATCGCGACGAACCCGTCCGACATGAACGTGGCGCTGGCCGCGCTCGAGGCGCTCGTGCGGGTGAGCGGCCCCAAGGGTGAGCGCGTGATTGCGTTCGCGGAGTTTCATCGGCTGCCGGGCGATCATCCCGAACTCGATACCACGCTGCAACCGGGCGAGCTGATCACATCGGTCGACCTGCCGCCGCCCCTTTTCGCGCAGCACTCGCATTATTTGAAGGTTCGCGATCGCGCCAGTTATGCGTTCGCGCTTGTATCGGTCGCGGCCGCGCTGCAGATGGACGGCAACACGATAACGACCGCCCGCATTGCGCTGGGCGGCGTCGCGCACAAGCCGTGGCGGGCAGGTCCAACTGAACAGATGCTCACCGGCCAGCCCCTTTCGCGCGCCACGCTGCAACAAGCGGCCGCCCTTGCCGTGCGCGATGCGAAAAGTTATGGCGACAATGACTTCAAGATCGAACTGGCCCAGCGCGCGATCGTTCGCGCGGTCGCAACCGCAGGAGGCTTGACATGAGTGTTCTCGGCGAACCGCTCGATCGCACCGACGGGCTTTTAAAAGTAACGGGCCAGGCCAGATATTCCGCCGACAACCCCGAAGCCAAGCTAGCGCACGCGGTACTCGTGACCAGCACGATTGCACATGGCCGGGTCGTGTCGATGGATACGAATCGCGTCCAGTCGATGCCCGGCGTACTGCTCGTGATGACGCACGAAACCGCGATGCGCCTGCCCAACGGCGGCAACCCGAGTGCGGAGCCACCGGCCGTGCGCAGGTTGTCGCTGCTGCAAACCGACGAGGTCAGGTACAGCAATGAACCGGTTGCCGTGGTCGTCGCCGATACGCTGGAGCGCGCGACCGAAGGCGCTCGCCAGCTCCAGTCATCGATACGCTACGAAGCCGCGCCGCCAAACGCCGACTTTCAACGCGCGCTCGGCACCGCGTATCGGCCGGCCAAGATGATGGGAAGGCCGATCGACACCCAGCGTGGCGACATCGATGCCGGCCTGCGGCAAGGGCCGAATCGTCTCGATGTGGTCTACACCACGCCGTACGAACATCACAATCCGATGGAGCCGCACGCCACGCTCGCTCGCTGGGACGGCCCGAAGCTCACGCTCTACGACGCGACCCAAGGCGTCTCGGGCGCACGCAGCGCCGTGGCGAAAATCATGGGTCTGGACGACGAAGACGTGCGCGTGATCTGTCCGTTCGTGGGCGGCGGCTTTGGCTGCAAAGGCTCGG
>NZ_JBAUSA010001410.1:0-10445 GCF_049581465.1 Caballeronia sp.
CCCTCAGGGAACGCCAAAACCCTCAGAGAACGCCTAAATCCCCAGCAACAGAAAAATTGCCGGTCGCTTGTGCAATTCCGGCGCGGCTTTCTTTTTCCACTCGGAAACCGTCCGCGTTACGATTGTCTCGTCCGGCAAGGTCAGATCCACGGCCACGCAAACCAGCGTGGACGGTGCGCACGTTGCAAGCAACGTGTCCAGCAAAGCCTTATTCCGGTACGGCGTCTCGATAAAAATCTGCGTCTGATTCGCCTTTCGCGACAGTTGCTCCAGGTCACGCAGACGCTTGCCGCGCTCGGTGGCATCGACGGGAAGATAGCCGTTGAAGGCGAAACTCTGGCCATTCATCCCCGATGCCATCAGGGCAAGCAGTATCGAACTCGGCCCAACGAACGGAACGACTTTCACGCCGCGCTCGTGAGCCCGCCGCACAAGCAGGGCACCTGGATCGGCCACGGCCGGGCATCCGGCTTCAGACACCAACCCGGCATCCATCCCTTCCAGAATCGGCTTGAGCAGCTTCTCGACTTCACCCGGCGGCGTGTTGACGTTAAGTTCGCGGACTTCGATCTCCTGAATCGGCCGCTCCGTGCCAACTTTTTTCAGGAAGGCACGCGTGGTTTTCGCGTTCTCGCCGATGTAGTACTGCAACACCGCAGCCCGCGCACGCACGGGTTCGGGCAAAACCTCAGCCAGCGCGGCGGCATCGCCGTCGCCAAGTGTGTTGGGAATCAGGTACAGGACACCGCTCATACGGCCCCCATCAAGGAAAAGCCGGCTGCGCGCAACATCGTCGACAACGCGATCAGCGGCAGGCCGACCAGCGCGGTGGGGTCGTCGGAATGAATGGCATCGACAAGTGCGATCCCCAATCCTTCCGATTTCGCACTCCCCGCCACGTCGTACGGCTGCTCGGCCAACAAATACGCTTCTATTTCCACATCCGATAAATCCCGGAACTTCACTCGCGTGATGACATCGGCGGACTGGATGTGCTCTGAACGGCTATCGAAGACACACAGCGCGCTATGGAATTCGACGCTTTTGCCTCGCATTGACTGCAATTGGGCACGCGCGGCCTCGTGTGTGCCCGGCTTGCCGATCTGGCGGCCGTCGCAGGTCGCCACCTGGTCGGAGCCGATCACGAGCGCGCCCGAATTCGATGAAACCTGGCCCGCAGCGGCGCGCGCCTTGGCGATCGATAGCCGAATGGCCGTGGCTTCGGGCGTTTCGCCGTCTAGCGGCGTTTCATCGATATCGGGCGAAATCACTTCGAACGGAATGCGCAGGCGTTCAAGCAATTCGCGCCGGTAACGCGAACTTGATGCAAGGATGAGGAGCGGGTGATTGGGAGCGTCGGGCATGAATAGAAACAGGTTACTTGCGATGGAAGGGAAGATCGAGGTCAAAGCGCCGCACATCGCAGCATAAGTGTTTGACTCGAAAAGACAATGCAGCTATGATTTTGAGCTTTTCATCGGTATGTGCGGCGCTTTTCAGCGCGTTCCGATAGCGGTGCCAAGGCGGTGAGTTACGGCAAGTCAGGCGGCATGTTGGTGGTTGTCCATGCGGCGATCGGTAGAGGGCGGCGATTTACTCCGGGAAAATCGGGATAAATCACACCAACCGGACGCTCGGGCGCAGTGCATACTCAGGTTTCACTTGGCTGATCCACCCGAGGAGCGTACATGACACAGAACCCTGGCAAGCCAGCCTGTCCCGCCGATCTTCGCGCGCTTGACCTGTTCGAATTTGCGCAGAGTCGCCGGCAGGCCGCGGGCGGTGTACGCGCTTCGCAACTGCCGCGCATGTTAAACGAAATGCCGGCAGATGCGCCAGATCGCGACACCGTGTTCACGTGGCAGGCCGAAGGGTCGACCCAGCCCGAGTTGCAGGACGACGGCACCGAGGCGCCGCAGCCCTATTTGCGGCTCGCGGTCCATGGGTCGGTCTGGATCGAGTGCCAGCGCTGCCTTTCGCCGTACTCGCAGCATCTGGACGTCGATGCAACGTATCGCATTGTCGCGACAGAAGAAGAAGCGGACGAGTTTCCGCTGGATGACGATGAAGTCGAGGTGATCGTTGGCTCGCGCCAGTTTGATCTCGTCGACTTGATCGAAGAGGAGTTGTTGTTGTCCTTGCCGCTCGTGCCCAAGCACGACGTTTGCCCTACGGTGCACGAGAGCCTGGTTTCAGGTATCGACGGCACGATCGGCGACGAGTCGGACGAGGGCGCCGCGAACGACGAAGCCCGGCCTGACGACACAATGGTCAAGCCCAATCCGTTTGCTGCGCTTAGTTCGCTTAAGCAGGGCGGTTCCGACGACAAGAAGCATTGACAGTATTCGAAGCTTGGCGCCACGCCGGGCGTCGAGCCATCAGGTAATCAGGTAGCCTCAAGCGTTCGTGCAGACTGGCTGGCCATCAGGCCAAGGTCGCCAGCGCGGCGGGCTGTGTTAGAATTCGCAAAATTTTTCTGGAGTTATCATGGCAGTTCAGCAAAACAAGAAGTCACCTTCCAAGCGCGGTATGCATCGTTCGCACGATTTCCTGACCGCAGCGGCGCTGGCAATCGAGCCGAGCACGGGCGAAGTGCATCTGCGTCACCACGTGAGCCCGAATGGCTACTATCGTGGCAAGAAAGTCATCAAGACCAAGAACGACTAAGCGTACGACGCTTGTAGCGTCTCGCGTTGCCGTCTCGACTTACGGTCGTTCGCGCTTGACATATTCCTGGTACGACAAGAAGGCGGCATTTCACTGCCGCTTTTTTGTGCCTGAAATTCGTCGCACTCCATGACTGTAAAGATCTCCATCGACTGCATGGGAGGCGACCACGGCCCGGCCGTGACCGTTCCCGCTGCGGTAAGTTTCGTGCGCTCGCATCCGGACGCGCACTTGCTGCTCGTCGGCATCGAATCGGCCCTGCGCGCGCAGCTCAAAAAATCCAAAGCGGTCGACGAACCTCGCCTTACCGTCGTTTCAGCCACCGAAGTGGTCGAAATGGACGACCCGGTGGAGGTTGCGATGCGCAAGAAGAAAGACTCGTCCATGCGCGTGGCGATTAATCTCGTCAAGGCGGGTGACGCGCAGACCTGCATTTCGGCCGGTAATACCGGCGCGCTGATGGCCGTGTCGCGCTACGTGCTCAAGACGTTGCCGGGTATTGAACGCCCGGCCATTGCGTTCGCCATGCCTAGCGAGAAGGGCTACACGACCGTGCTCGACCTGGGCGCGAACGTCGATTGCGAGCCCCAGCACTTGCTTCAATTCGCGGAGATGGGCCACGCGCTCGTGGCGGCCCTCGAAGGTAAGGAGCGGCCGACCATCGGGCTGCTCAATATCGGCGAAGAAATGATCAAGGGCAATGAGACCATCAAGCGCGCGGGCGAACTGCTGCGCGCCAGCACGCTCAATTTCTACGGTAACGTAGAAGGCAACGACATCTATAAAGGCACCACCGACGTCGTCGTCTGCGACGGCTTTGTTGGCAACGTCGCCCTCAAGACCTCAGAGGGTCTTGCGAAAATGCTGACGGACATCATTCGAGAAGAATTCAGCCGCTCGTTCGCGACGAAATTGATGGCGCTGGTTGCAATGCCGGTTCTAAAGCGGTTTAAACGTCGCGTCGATCCCGCGCAATATAATGGGGCTGCGCTACTCGGACTGCGCGGTCTCGTGATCAAGAGTCATGGATCGGCGCAAGCCTACGGCTTCGAATGGGCCATCAAGCGCGGCTATGATGCCGTCAAGAATGGCGTGCTCGACCGTCTCGTGCGGGCGATGGAAGACAACGCCGCCACCGTGGCCGAGAGCTGCGCCGCCGCTTCGGCTGAAGCTACAATTAAAAGCGAAGCCGAACTTGCGGCGAAGGCCGAACCCGCCTCTTCCGACGACACAACGCTCGCCGCTGCCCGCCCACTGGTCCAGCCAGGCGAACCGGGTGCCGCGTTACCCTCGAAGGCATAATGGCTCAATCGAATATCTACTCCCGTGTGATCGGAACGGGCAGTTATCTGCCCCCGGACCGCGTCACGAATCAGGATCTGGCTGAACGGCTGGCGAAGCAGGGCGTCGAAACGAGTGACGAATGGATTGTCGCCCGGACCGGTATCCACGCGCGTCATTTCGCCGCGCCCGACCAGGCTACGAGCGAACTTGCGCTGAACGCGTCGCGTAACGCGATCGAAGCAGCGGGTATCGATCCGCAAACGATCGACCTCATCATCGTCGCTACGTCTACGCCGGACTTTGTCTTTCCCAGCACGGCCTGCCTGCTGCAGCACAAGCTCGGCATCAAGAATGGCGGCGCGGCGTTCGATATCCAGGCGGTTTGCTCGGGTTTCGCGTACGCAGTGGCCACCGCGGACAGCTTTATTCGCAGCGGCTTAAATCGCACGGCGCTGATCGTCGGCGCGGAGACTTTCTCGCGCATTCTCGATTTCAACGACCGCACCACGTGCGTGCTATTCGGCGATGGCGCCGGCGCCGTGATCCTGCAAGCGTCCGAGGAGCCGGGTGTGTTGTCGAGCGCGCTTCACGCCGATGGCAGCCATTCGAACATTCTCTGCACACCGGGCAACGTCAACGCGGGCGTCATCGCGGGCAGCGCCTTCCTGTATATGGATGGCCCGGCGGTGTTCAAGCTTGCCGTCAAGGTGTTGGAAAAAGTCGCGGTCGAAGCGCTGGACAAGGCCCAGCTGACCGCTAGCGATATCGACTGGCTGGTCCCGCACCAGGCCAATATCCGCATCATGGAAAGCACGGCGAAGAAGCTGCACGTGCCGCTCGACCGCATGGTGGTAACGGTGGGTGAGCATGGCAATACGTCGGCGGCATCGATTCCGCTCGCATTCGACGTCGCCGTGCGCGACGGCCGCATCAAGCGCGGCCAGCATGTGCTGATCGAAGGCGTCGGCGGCGGGTTCACATGGGGCGCATCGGTCATTCGATACTGATCCGCCAGCCAGAGCGATATCCGGACGGCTTTTCTGGCCGTCCCACCCATCTATTCGATTAGGAACGTCATGAAATTCGCGTTCGTTTTTCCGGGACAGGGTTCCCAGTCGGTCGGCATGCTCAACGCATTCGCCGATCACCCCGTGGTGCGCGCGACCGTGCAGGAAGCGTCCGATACGCTCGGCCAGGATCTCGGCAAGCTGATCGCCGAAGGTCCGGCTGAAGAGCTCGGGCTGACTACGAATACCCAGCCGGTCATGCTGACGGCGGCTTACGCAATTTATCGGTTGTGGGAACAGGAGACTGGCTTGAAACCGGCGCTCGTCGCGGGTCACAGCCTGGGTGAATATACGGCGCTGGTGGCCGCCGGCGCGTTAGCGTTCGCGGACGCCGTGCCGCTCGTGCGCTTTCGGGCACAGGCCATGCAAAATGCAGTGCCCGTGGGCCAGGGCGGGATGGCAGCCATTCTAGGTCTCGACGATGACGCCGTACGCGCCGTCTGCGCGCAAGCGTCGGCGGCGGGGGTGGGCGTGGTGGAGGCGGTCAACTTCAACGCGCCGTCACAAGTGGTGATCGCGGGCTCGAAAGCGGGCGTGGAAAAAGCCTGCGAAATCGCCAAGGCGAACGGCGCGAAACGCGCGTTGCCGCTGCCGGTGTCTGCGCCGTTCCATTCGTCGTTGCTCAAGCCGGCGTCCGACCAGTTGCGTGAATATCTCGCGAAGGTCGAACTCAATGCACCCCAGATCCCGCTTATCAACAATGTCGATGTCGCGAGCGTCACTGATCCGGCCGCCATCAAGGACGCCCTTGTGCGCCAGGCCGCGGGGCCGGTGCGCTGGGTGGAAAGCGTGCAAAAGATGGCTCGCGACGGCGTGACGCACGTGATCGAATGCGGTCCGGGCAAGGTGCTGAGCGGCTTGACCAAGCGTATTGACGGCGCGCTGATCGGCGCTTCCATCTTCGACCCGGCATCGCTGGAAGAAACGCGCAAGCTGATCGCCGGCTAAATCTCGCCCCGAGCAAACTGAACGAAGAGAAAAACATGATTCTGGACAAGCAAATCGCGGTGGTGACGGGCGCGTCGCGGGGTATCGGCCAGGCGATCGCGCTCGAACTGGCGCGCCAGGGCGCGACCGTGATCGGCACGGCGACGAGTGCAAGCGGCGCTGAAAGCATCACCGAAGCGCTTCGGGAAGCGAACGGACAAAGCCGTGGCGCCGTGCTCGACGTCACTGACGACGCCGCCGCAGATGCTTTCATCGACGGCGTGATCAAGGAGTTCGGCGGGCTGAACGTGCTGGTGAACAACGCGGGCGTCACGAAAGACCAGCTCGCGATGCGCATGAAGGACGACGAGTTCGACGCGGTCATCAATACGAATCTGCGCGCCGTGTTTCGCCTCTCGCGCGCGGTTTTGCGCCCGATGATGAAGGCACGCGGCGGACGGATTATCAACATCACGTCGGTGGTGGCTTCGTCGGGCAATCCGGGGCAAGCCAACTACGCGGCGGCGAAGGCCGGCGTGGCGGGCATGACGCGCGCATTGGCCCGTGAAATCGGCAGCCGTGGCATCACGGTGAACTGCATTGCACCGGGCTTCATCGACACCGACATGACCCGCGTGCTGCCAGAAGAACAACGCGCGGCGCTCACAGCACAGATACCACTCGGCCGACTGGGCAGCCCCGACGATATCGCTCATGCTGTGGCTTTCCTTGCTTCGCCGCATGCGGGTTACATCACCGGAACGACGTTGCATGTGAACGGCGGCATGTACATGTGACAGGCATTTCGTTAATATCCGCGCCTTGGCGGGTGCGCAAAATGCTATTTGAAGCCGACCGGGCGCTGCACGTGAAACGTTGGACAAGCCTGGATAAGCGGCAGGTGTCGAGTCGAGTGTGCGGCACGCCTCAAAAAGTACAGCGCACGTTGCAACCTGAATAGCTGCGCGGGTTAATTACGGGTGCAAACCTGATAAAATGCGCGCACTTGTGTTTTTGAAACTAATTTCCCTCGGAGGGCTGCATGGACAATATCGAACAGCGCGTGAAGAAGATCGTCGCCGAACAACTGGGCGTCGCCGAAGCTGAAATCAAGAACGAAGCTTCGTTCGTCAACGATCTGGGCGCTGACTCACTCGACACAGTCGAACTCGTGATGGCACTCGAAGACGAATTCGGTATGGAAATTCCGGACGAAGAAGCAGAAAAGATCACGACGGTGCAGCAAGCGATCGACTACGCGCGCGCCAACGTCAAGGCCTAAGGCCAGACGCGGCAGCTGCATCTGCGAGATTCGGGGTTGACGCTCTGTCGCGATTCGAACCGAGTTATCAGCCACAGGGCTCACAGGGCAATTTCCTGTGATTCTTGTGGCTTTTGTTTTATGTCAATTATGGATAAGGGGTTACCGTGAGCCGTCGTCGAGTTGTTGTTACAGGCCTAGGGCTGATTTCGCCTGTTGGCAATACCGTTGCCGACGGCTGGGCCAATCTGGTCGCGGGAAAGTCGGGCATTGCTGAAATCACCCGGTTCGACGCAACGAACTTCTCCACGCGCTTTGCCGGCGAGGTGAAGGGGTTTAACGTCGAGGACTACATGCCCGCGAAGGAAGCGCGCCACATGGATACGTTTATCCATTTCGGGATCGCGGCGGGCATTCAGGCCATGCAGGACAGTGGCCTGGAAATCACCGAGGAAAACTCGGAGCGGGTGGGCGTCGTGGTGGGCTCGGGCATTGGCGGCTTGCCAATGATCGAAATCACCCAGACCGAACTGCTCAATCGCGGTCCGCGCCGGATTTCGCCGTTTTTCGTTCCTGCATCGATCATCAACATGATCTCGGGCCATCTCTCCATCCGCTTTGGGTTGAAGGGACCGAATCTCGCCATGGTGACCGCGTGCACGACCGGGCTGCATTGCATCGGAGAAGGGTCGCGGCTGATCGAATATGGCGATGCCGACGTGATGATCTGTGGCGGTGCGGAGGCCACGGTGTCGCCGCTGGGTATCGGTGGATTCGCGGCAGCGCGTGCGCTTTCGCAACGCAATGACGATCCGACGACGGCCAGCCGTCCGTGGGACAAGGATCGCGACGGTTTTGTCCTCGGTGAAGGCGCCGGCGTGATGGTGCTCGAAGAATACGAGCACGCGAAGGCACGCGGCGCGAAGATCTACGCCGAAGTCACGGGCTACGGCATGAGCGGTGATGCGTACCACATGACCGCACCCCCGGAAGATGGCGACGGCGCTCGCCGCAGCATGCGCAACGCCATGAAGAACGCGCAGGTCAATCCGGACGAAGTGCATTACCTGAACGCGCATGGCACGTCCACGCCGCTCGGCGACCTGGCGGAAACGCGCGGCATCAAGAACACCTTCGGCGATCACGCGAAAAAGATGGTCGTGAATTCGACAAAATCGATGACCGGCCATTTGCTTGGTGGCGCCGGTGGCCTCGAATCCGTGTTCACGGTGTTGGCGCTGCATCATCAGATTTCCCCGCCGACCATCAATATCTTCAACCAGGATCCGGAGTGCGACCTGGACTACTGCGCGAACGAAGCGCGGGAAATGAAGATCGACGTCGCGTTGAAGAACTCGTTCGGCTTCGGCGGCACGAACGGCACCCTCGTGTTCAAGCGTCACTGAGCGATCAGTGAGCATCGCGCGCGGTGTCGCAGGAGTCAGACGTGCCTACCGAGATACCTGCTGACATACCTGCCGCGCATCTGTTAGCCGCCCACGTCACCGCCGATGTCTCGCGCCGGCACGGCGTGCGTGCATCTCAATGGATGCGCGGTGCGGTGCTCGCTTTTATCTGTCTGGCTGCCGGTTCGGTATTTCAGTGCGTGTCGGCGCTGTCCGGCCTGGCTGACGCCGGCGTGGCCGCTTTGACCGCCGCGTTCGCGCTGGGCGCTTCGGCGTATCGAGGTGAGCGGCGTCAACCTATCGCCTTCGAAATCGGCCAGGACGGATTGACCACCTGGAATCGCGCTGGCCATCGTCAATATCGGCGTATCGTGGGCTGTGCACAATGGAGCAACGCATTGCTCGCGCTCACGCTATTGTCGGCGACTAACCAGCGTTCGCCGTTTCTCGTCGCGGCCGACGCACTCGATACCCACGCTTTTCGCGAACTTGCCGTACGCGCCCGGCGGTGCTCGCAAGAACACCTGTAACCCATGTAACTGCTGATGAGTGTCCGGTGCGTCCCCGTGGCGTGACGCTACAATAGCCCTCCGCAAAGGACCCCAAAAGTTAACGGATTTCCCAGGTGAGCGAAAAAGAAATCGATCAGTTACTGGTCGAACGCGTGCAGAAAGGCGACAAACAAGCGTTCGAGCTACTGGTCGCCAAATATCAGCGCAAAATCATCCGGCTGATCTCGCGTCTCGTGCGCGATCCCGCCGAGGTGGAAGACGTCGCGCAAGACGCCTTCATCAAGGCTTATCGGGCGTTGCCGCAATTTCGTGGAGAATCTGCGTTTTACACGTGGCTTTACCGGATTGCAGTGAACACGGCGAAGAATTATCTTGCTACTCAGGGACGCCGCGCGCCCACTTCTACCGAAGCAGATGCAGAAGAAGCTGAAACTTTCTCGGACGCAGACCAACTAAGGGATATCAACACGCCCGAGTCGATGTTGATGAGCAAGCAGATCGCTCAAACGGTCAATGCTGCGATGGCGGCTCTGCCGGAGGAATTGCGGACCGCCATTACTCTTCGTGAGATTGAAGGTTTGAGCTACGAGGAAATCGCGGAGATGATGAATTGTCCGATCGGGACCGTCAGATCAAGAATTTTTCGTGCTCGCGAGGCCATTGCGGCAAAATTGCGTCCATTGCTGGACACTCCCGAAGGCAAGCGCTGGTAAAGCGTGCATGCGCGGGGCAGGGATGCGGTATCTGGGTCAGGTGGTGTCACTTTGGGGTGCAGTCAAGATGGGGACCATCATGGGGTCGGTTTCGGTGCAATCGCAGCCAAATGCGCGCGGCGAACGTCTGTCGGCTTTCGTCGACGGTGAGTCGTTGGAAGGGTCGGACGACATCGGTCAGTTTCTTTCCGGTTTTACTAATCAGGACCGTGCGTCGTGGCTGGACTATCACGTGATCGGCGACGCGTTGCGTTCCGACGATCTCGCGACCAGTCCAGCAGCCAGCAGCGCGTTCATGAACTCGTTTTCAGCGCGATTCGCGGCCGAAGCGCATGTTTTCGCGCCGGCCGCGATGCCTGCCGCCGTGATGGAACGGGCGCGCGCAAGCGTGTTCCGACGTCGCGTGATACCCGCTTTTGCGGTCGCGGCGGCGGCCGCCACGCTGACCTGGATTGTCGTGCCCCAGTTGCAGGGCTTCGACACCCATTCGCGCGGTGTTCAAGTCGCAAGCCTCTCGTCCGACAACGTGCAGCGCGTGACCATGGCGTCGGCGGGTACGGGTTCGCCGGTTGTCGAAGCGAATATCATCCGCGACGCAAGCCTCGACC
>NZ_JBAUSA010001411.1:0-3981 GCF_049581465.1 Caballeronia sp.
GTATTCGCGGTTTGAACGCGTTTCTTTGCTTCGTTTCTTTGCGCGTTTGCAAAGAAATGAAGTCCCGCCCCGGATAGGGGCTAACAGTAATAAGCAAGAAAATCCGACTTAAGCAGAACGACCACGCTAGCAGGAGGACTCAACGCTCTCCCGACACTCGCCGCGATCAGCACCCCGTCGAACCCCCAAACAAACCGACGCTCCCCCGAGCGGACCCCGGGCCTATCCAAAAACGGTTAATCTCGGGGCTGTCAGATCCCATTATTACAGCCCATCCAGCGCCACGCGCCTCGAACTCCACTATGCCCAACCGTCCGTCCGGCGAGAGCCAAGCAACGTCCCACGAGTGGGGACTCGACCAGATCGTTGCCGACCTGCGCGCGTCGCGCGAACAATTGCACCGCACGCGCCATCCGCTCGGCATTCGCGAATTGCCCTCGCGAGAAGCCATCGTCAAAATCGTCAATGGCCTGCGTGCCGCGCTCTTCCCCACGCATTACGGCGCGCCCGACCTGACCGCCGAAAGCGTCGACTACTACGTGGGCAATACGCTCGAAAGCACCCTGCGATTGCTTGCGGAACAAATCCGTCGCGCGCTGCGTTTCGCGCCGGAGAACCACCCACTCAGCGATACCGAACTCGGCACGCACGCGTTTGACCTCGCCCGCGAATTCGGCACGCAACTGGCCGGCATTCGCGCACTGCTTGTCAGCGACATCCACGCCGCGTTCGTCGGCGATCCCGCAGCGCAGCACATCACGGAAATCCTGCTCTGCTATCCGGGCGTGTGGGCAATGACGCATCATCGTCTCGCGCATGCGCTTCACAATCTCGGCGTGCCATTGCTCGCGCGCTTCATCAATGAGATTGCGCATTCGGCTACAGGTATAGACATCCATCCGGGCGCGACAATCGGACCCAGTTTCTTCATCGATCACGGGACGGGCGTAGTGATCGGCGAGACCGCGGTGATCGGGGAACATGTGCGCGTGTATCAGGCCGTCACGCTGGGCGCGAAGAGCTTTCCGGCAGCCAACGACGGCGCGCTGGTCAAGGGTAATGCCCGTCATCCGATCGTGGAAGACGACGTCGTGATCTATGCGGGCGCGACCATTCTCGGGCGCGTGACTATTGGACGCAGGTCGGTGATCGGCGGGAATGTGTGGCTGACCCATAGCGTCCCGCCAGGCAGCAGCGTGTCGCAAGGGAAGGTGCGGGAGGGTGCCGGAGAGGGCGAGGGAATCAACGCGCCGGATGATTATCGCGGCGCGTAGTCGCCTGGTATTCAGTCGATCGGTCGATCAGGCGTTCGGGCCCGAGCTGTCGTGACCGACGATCGCGAGAAACTCCCGGCGCGTGGACGGGTCGTCGCGGAAAGCGCCCAGCATGCGGGACGTCACCATCGATGCACCCGCCTTGTGAACGCCGCGCGTCGACATGCATTGATGCGCGGCCTCGAGAATTACGCCCACGCCGAGCGGGCGCAGCACGTCGTTGAGGGTATCGGCGATCTGCGCCGTCATCTTTTCCTGGATCTGCAGACGCTTGGCGTACGCATCAACGAGACGCGCCAGCTTCGAGATTCCCACCACCCGTTCGCCGGGCAGATAAGCCACGTGCGCCCGGCCGATGATCGGCACCATGTGATGTTCGCAATAACTTTCGAAGCGGATGTCCTTGAGCACGATCATTTCGTCGTAACCGTGCACTTCGGAGAACGTGCGCGCAAGAATGTCGCGGGGATCTTGCGCGTAGCCTGCGAAAAATTCGTCGTAGGAACGGGTGACGCGCGAAGGGGTGTCGATGAGACCCTCGCGAGAGGGGTCGTCGCCGGCCCAGCGGATCAGCACACGAACGGCGGCTTCCGCCTCCTCGCGGCTTGGACGGTCGGCGCGGCCTGCTTGCTCGCGGATGTCCCGATCGTCGTCGGGGGTGTTGCGCGTGGCACTCATCGAAAGCTCCTGATGCTTTTAGCTAAAAGTCATTAAAACGACATTGTTCCACGTTTTGGTGCGGCGGATGCTGCGCCGGCCCCAGCAGGCCGGAAGCCCTTGTCGCTGCCGTTGCTTTCCGGGCGGGTTTTCCCTAGGGTTTGGCCCTTCTCCGGCGCGGATTTCGTCGCGTAAATCAATCGATTAAACTGGCGCTTCAAACCAAGGAGACCAGATGACGATTGCGTGGCGGGACATGGATCGTGCGGCGCTCGATACGGCGTACAGCAACACCGGCTCTGTTTCAAATGTGCGGGAAATCGCCCTCGAATTTGAAGGGCGCAGCGCGGCGTTTTATGCCGACTGCGGCGGCGAGCGCGACGTGAAGTACGGACCGGCTCCACGCGAGTGCTTCGATTTTTTCCCCGCAACAAAGGCAGGCGCGGCGACGTTCGTCTTCCTTCACGGTGGCTACTGGCAGAGCCAGGTGAAGGAGAATTTTGCGTTCATAGCAGAAGGGCCGCTCGCGTGCGACATGAACGTCGCACTTGCGGAATATACGCTCGCACCGGACGCATCGATGACGCAGATCGTTGCGGAAATCGGTCGCCTGCTGGACTTTCTCGTGGCGCGCGGGCATAGCAAGCTGATCCTTTGCGGCCATTCCGCCGGGGGGCATCTCACGGCAATGCATCGCGGCCATCCGGCTGTTAGCCATGCGCTGGCGGTTAGCGGTCTCTTCGACCTCGAACCGATCAGCGCGGGTTCGCTCAACGACAAGCTGGGGTTATCGGCGGAAGAAATCGCGCGGTATAGCCCGATGCAGCACATCGATTCCGGCGCGCCCATGGTCGTATCGGTGGGCGACGCCGAGTTGCCTGAACTCATCCGTCATTCCCGCGAATACGCCAGCGCTTGCACGGCGGCAGGCGAGCGCGCGAGTTACGTGCCGGTGCCCGGCGCGAATCATTTCTCGATTCTTTTCGATCTCGCGCGTCCCGATGGCGTGCAACTGTCGGCGCTCATGCAAGCCATGCGCGGCTGAAATATGCGTCGTGGTGTCAAGCAGGCTTCGGAAAGGGCTTGCTGAGAAACTTCGATCCGGCAAGGCCGAAGCGCCAGGGCACGTCGACGGCCTTTGTAATGCCGATACGCGGTCCGGTCACGACCTGCACAGGCTCCTGCGGCGCTTCGATCTCAAACGGTGCTTCAAGCAGCGACATGCCGTTGTGGCGATGCGTAATGGCAAGCGCCTGAGTGACGCGCCCAGGCCCCGAACACAATAATTTCAGGGGTTCCAGCCCGCGGCGCTGGCGCATTGCATCGAGCCCGGTCAGCGGTTCGATCGCGCGGATCAGCACGCCGGCGCCGTGTCCCTCTTCACGGCACACGAAGTTCAGGCACCAGTGAATCCCGTATGACCGGTACACATAGACATGTGCCGGCGGCCCGAACATGACCGCATTGCGCGGCGTGACCCCGGAGAAAGTATGCGACGCCGGATCTTCGGGATCGTAGGCTTCCGTTTCCACGATCTTTCCGCCCACGCCGTCTACGCTCACGATCGCGCCGATCAGGCGGTGGGCGACTATGTCGGAGGGTAGGGCGAAGTCGATGACGGGGTTGTGGCGAAGCGAATCGAGGGGCACTGACGGGACTCTCGCGAATAACCGTTACGGGACAAGAAGGATAGTACGAAATTTCGATCGCGGTACGAGGCGCTGGTGCTGGAAGCACCCGATGGCTTCCAGGCCGGCGCGAAGAAGGGGCTACTGGTATGCCGCCGCAGATCAAGCGGCCGCGCGTCGATCGACCCCATCACTTGATCAGGCGCAACTCGCTCAATCCCCCTGCAATCTGCCCGAAGATCTTTTGCAACGTCGGGTTGTCCGGAGCATGGAAGTAATGGCTGGAGTCCGTCGCGCAGGCGGCCATGCTTGCCTGTGCCGCGCCGCTCGACGCGTCGGTGCCGAATGTAATCGCGTACACCGTCACGCCGTCGGCCTTGATTGCGTTGCACAACGCGGTCTGATAGAGGTTCAGATCGTCG
>NZ_JBAUSA010001412.1:0-3535 GCF_049581465.1 Caballeronia sp.
AAAATAGTTACCCAACCAACAGCACGTGCGTTCGGCAACAAAAATGCCCAGCACTTGACGTTTATCGGTACCGCATTGAATCTCGAATTGGAACAGGCCTATCGAAGGCGACGCCATCACCTCGCCCCCTTTAAACTGATCGAGCCCGCGCCGACCAACGCGCCTCTAAACTCGATCATTTTCCGACGAGTTCCTCCGCCACCTCCTGCGTCGCGAGAATGGTCAATTTTTCGTCCGTTGCTTTCTCTTCTTTTAGCGTCTCGAGCAGCAACTCGACCGCGTCGGTATAACCCAGTTTCTTGGCGAGCGTTGCGAGCGTGCCGTATGTAGCAATCTCGTAGTGCTCGACCTTCTGCGCGGCGGCAATAAGTGCCGCGTCCAAAACGGGACCTTTTTCAACCTCATCAATTTGCTCTTGCCCCTCTTCGACAAGTCCCTCCATCGCCGCGCACTTGATTCGCTTGAGTTTGATTTCAGACACTTCGACGATGCGGTCGATACGCTCGATTTGCCCATGGGTTTCGTTCAGGTGCGTGGTGAACGCCGCCGAGAGATCCGGGTTTGTCGCCGCGCGGGCCATCTTTGGCAGCGCCTTGGTCAGTTGTTTCTCGGCGCTGTATACATCGGACAGCGCATGAATGAATAAGTCGTTTAGGGTTTTAACCGTCATCGCAAGCTCCAGAACACAATTGAGAAATTGATACCTTCACGCGCCGTCACGCGTGTCTGTTTTTACCTGATGTGCCGTTTCGCTGGCGGCGCCAAGCCGCAAGCACGCGTCGCCGCTGCAAAACGTGGGGGACGTCTGCATTCGACGCTTCGTACGCGCCGAGGGCGCACAAAGCAAGGCAGCGCGCCACAACGACGTGCAACTTGTAACAGCCGGCGGACCGTGTAACGTCTGTCGTCAAGACTTCACGGGCGCGTCTTCATCAAACACGCCATCCGGTGCAACGCCGGACGGTTCGAACTCCGATGCGTCGCTCGCAGCACCACCAGATAGAATCATTTGAGCTTGCGCCCAATAATCTTCTGCCCTTCCCTCGGGGCAGCCTGCCTTCTCCCACAACTCATAAGCCTTAGCGCGAATTTCATCTTCGTTAAGATTTGTTGCCATAATCGCCTCCATTAAACGTCTATAGAACACCGCGCGGAAAACTCAATAAGCCACTAGAGACCGCCTTCATGACTTGCTGACGGCCATCGTTTCATCGGTCGCAAGGTTAGGTACCCATCAATCGACGAACCAACCGCTTTATGAGCCGCGATTAATTACAACGCCACTGGCGACCTTTACATTGCTTCGATCCGTCGTGTTATGGGTCGCCTCTAGCGTCGCTGTTGGACTTGAGCCGCAATTAATGGACCGCGGCGCGCAGCTTTAGCATTGTTCGTTTGGTGGTCCCGCAGATGCTCGAAAAAATACAAAGCGCACCCTGCACGGGACTTGCCGACCGGTAGCTTTGACTCCACCTTGCGCGGTCGCGGACGTGTCGATATATGCGTCTGCATTCTGATACGTACTGTGTCGTCGAAGATTGCACTAAGCCTCAGAAAGCCGCGACCCACTCGGTGGTTTGGCTTAGCGCTCCTCCAACTGCCCTCAGACGTTACCCGCCTGACGCAGGCGCATCCATTGAGCTCTTTTTGGTCGTCTTCTTCTTTGACGTCCCGGATGTTTTGTTCATCGTGCTCGAGCCTGATGATCCCGATACTGCATTGGTCGGTCCGCCCCCGTTAGGGGTGCCCATGCCAGTGCCGCCTTGACCGGCCGCACCGCCGCCTGCTGATCCCCCGCCCCCTCCGCCTCCCGCACCGCCGCCAGCGCCTTGCGCGTAGGCGCCACTGGACAAACTAATAACCACAGCTGCAATTAAGGCACTCTTGATAACTCGCATGACAACCTCCCTGGTTCGTTATGCGGTTTATTGCCGCCAAGTGGCGCAATACCGCTTGCTCGTAGGCGCAATCCCCGTGCCGGTTCGCGCGATGTTAATTCTTTCTGCCATGCGAAGTAAATTCGCCCGCGACGTCTCTCAATCTTGACGAAGCGGTAGTGCATTGTCCGATTCAACGAGAGATCCTCTGGATAACAAAATGGAGAAGCGCGTTCAGATCTGCGGGCTTGGCGACGTAAAGGTCAAAGCCCGCAGCGTGGCATTTCCCGGCGACTTCGTCCGAAGGCCTCTCTCCCGTTACGGCAACAAGTAGTGTTCGCTTTCCCGCTCGCACCATATGGCGAATTTTCCTGGCTACCTCGTATCCGCTCGCGCCGGGCATGTCGATATCGAGAAATGCGGCGTCCGGGTGCCAGGCAGCGCAGAGGTGTAGCGCTGCGATGCCATCGGGTGCCGTTTGCACTTCAAACTGCTGAGACTCAAAAAACAGCGCCACTGCAGCAATCGCGCTGCAATCGTCATCGGCCAGAAGAAGCTTTTTCGACATGTCGTCGCCGTTGGAGGTTGACTCGGTAAAAGAGTCCGTACATCTATTGCCGCAACGGCCATTCCCGGAGCAGACGCACGCTGGCCGCTTCTCGTTGCGGCATGCCGATTGCTCGATATAGATTCTAATCCCTCAGGAGTACATCATGATCAACCTTGACCCCAATATGCAGCAAGCGGCGAGTGGAACAGGCGCGCAAATAGTCGGCAACACCATGGCCGACGGCCCTGGCCCATACGTGATGGCGGCGGCTACGCTCGACGGCAACAAGGTATTCACCTCGGATGGTGAACACGTGGGCAAAATTACAGAGATCATGCTTGATGTACGCGGTGGCCGAATCGCGTACGCGGTACTGTCAAGCGGCGGATTTCTCGGGATGGGCGATTCGTTACACGCGATTCCCTGGGGGGCGCTCACACTGGATACGGACGAGAAGTGCTTCCACCTGCTCGACATGACGGCGGACCGTATCAAGAACGCCCCAGGCTTCGACAAGGACCATTGGCCGTCAATGGCGGACCCGCAGTGGGGTTCATCGGTGCACGAGTACTACAACCGCCAACCTTACTGGATGGCCACACGGGACGTTGTTGAAGGAGACGTCCGCGATCTCTAAAGGGAGCGGTGAAGAGACGGAGGTGGCAGAACTACGCACACCTCCGTCTGGCCTAAACGGGGCATCCGATGCAGATCGGCAAATGCGACAAATGACAATATATAGGTATGCGAATAATTATAAAAACGTATCAAGGTGCAAAACCGGATCTGCGTTTCCCACTAGGGTGTCTGTCCTGACACTTCGTCTGTCCTGACACGTCAACAGCACCTCAACGCCAACACGTCGTCGCAAGCAACGAGCAGAAAGCAGCTCCGCACCTAAACGCGCCGGTGCTCGAATCCCCGTGGGTCCGTCTGTCAGTCCGTTCGGAATGGTGTGCGGTACGCCTCATCCGTACCGAAGCTGAGTCGTTCGAATTCCGCGATCAACTGAGCGCCGAACAACAGGAGCGTTGCGAGCGCTTCGAGACTGAAGAGAACAATAATCGATGTCGTCAGTGATCCATAAACCACGCTGACCTGAGACAGC
>NZ_JBAUSA010001413.1:0-7507 GCF_049581465.1 Caballeronia sp.
GTGCAGGAGGCACGCTGAACGAAAAGGCCGGTGGTTGCCTTTTCGGCCGGCTAGCCGAATCCAAGGCCGCCATTGTCCCTCTCGGACCATCCAATGGCTATTTTAAGGCTCTCGACGTCTTGGCAATAGCGCAGCGCGCACGGGATAGCTATGGGAAGAAGTAGCATTCACGACTGACGTTCTGACCGCGCGCCTTACTCTCGGGACAACCTCCTCCCAATGTCGAGTCAGGGCGTTCGCCCCGTCTGCACCTATCGCATTTACTCGGGAAAACCTTATTGCGCATCCCCAATTCGGTATGTTATTTGCTCGTTATCAGTTTGGGTGTTCGCGCGCATTCTTCAGGGCAAATCAGGGTAGCCAGACGCGAGGGACTGACTACAATGTGTGTGCGAGCGACGCTGCAAAGGCGGTCCGTTCAGAAGTAACGGTCAGTACTGTTACGTTTCAACTCCTTCATTGGAGGCATGCCCATGACGTGCATGAACGACAGGATTGCCGCTGTCATATTCTCTTTGCTCAGTGGATATGCGTTCGCGGATGGCCTTGTCATCGATTCGCCCCAAGAGATGACAGTTGCGAGCATCGCGCCTCTGCCCGTGGACTTTGTTCCGTCCATTCCGGACCCGCAAAGCTATTTGCACCGCTACGAAATGGTATTTCAGTCGAATCAAGGAAGCCCGTATTACTCGCAAATCGAAGGCTTTTATAGTGCACAGGTAACGCACAACTTTCGATTCGACGCCGGGAAAACCCCGCCGACACCTGATCCGGCGCCGCAGCAGGCATCGAATTTTCTAGGCCCGGGTCTGTCGACGACACCGCAACTCTCGATCGTCCAGTTGCCGAACGCGACTCTAACGCTCGGCGCGCAACCGCAGCGACGACTCTCGTTAACAGTCGATGACTGGGTCTTTTCCGCCACGGGGCGTGTCGCGGTTCTCCATTCACACGATACCGGCGCGACGCTTTCTGTTCGGCACGGTTTTTAATCCGAGCTCTGAGGTTAGCGCCATGCGTCGAGCGGCAGTTGAAGGTCGAGCAGCGCGCGTGCCGTGGAACAAGGGCAGGTTCGCAGGACAGAAGCCGCCGCTGAAACTCAAGGAGATATGGGCCATCCCGATCCGCCTGCAACTCTTAGCGAGAACACGCGATCCGGGCGATGTTCAACCTGGCCGTCGACAGCAAGTTGAGAGCATGCGATCTGACCAAACTGCGACTGCGCGATATCTACAAAAGACAACGTGTCGCGTCACGAGCGACAGTTATGCAGCACGTTCATGACGTAGTCATTTCGAAGACATGGTAGCTCCAGGGCGGCAGATCAAGGTAAAGACCACGCTTTGCGAGACCCTCTCCGTCGCGATCAAAACTGGTCTCCTCCATCAGGTCCTTCACCCGGACCGTACGTCCGGTTACGTCTGAAGGTGGAATTCGGGCGTAACACTGGCTCTGGTTGTCGGCGTAGTTGACGGCAATGATTCGCCGCTCGCCATCATCGCGCTGCCAGTACCACGCAATAAAGCAATCCCAGGTCCAGTTGCCCTCCCATGCCGGCACACAGTCGATCAGGCTCCACGTACCGTCACGAAAGACCGGCTGCCGCAGCACCGCCAGCAGAGTGGCGTAGAACCTTTGCAACTCAGGGTCGGCGCGCTCCTGCGGCCCGCGCGCCAGGTGCGGCGAGATACGTTTCCTGCAGCCTTCGAACTGGCCCTGATGGAAAAAGCGCAGGCCCGGTGAGAGATAGGTGATGATGGCCGCGGCCCGATGGATGCCCGGTGCGAAGGTCGCTGCGGCCCGCGGTTCGTCGTGGTTTTCCATGAAGCGAACCAACCTGTCCTGGTAATCGGGACCGGCGTGCAGGTGCTCGCGTACCGGCCGGGCGTGTGCATCGCGAAGGCGGTCGTACAGCCGCTTGTCGTACGCGTAGTCGAACCCCTGCTGCAGCATCGTCCACTCCAGATCCCAGTAGACCTCAGCGACAAACTTGAACAGCGGGTACTTGCGCCGCACGGATTCGGTGGCCTTCGGCCAGAAGTGATCGGTGCGGATGCCCCAAGTGCGTTCGAACACATCCGGCAAGGCCAGCATGGCCATGTCACATCGCACCCCATCGCATTGCCCGGCGATTCTCTCCAGTTCGCCGATCATTGCCTGCTGCAACGCCGGGTTGCCGTAGTTCAGCTGAACGGTGTCGGGCCATCCGTCGAAGTACGGATCGCGCCCATAGGCGAGCAAAAGTGGCCCTGCTCTTGACGCCACCCGGCAGTAGTTTTGGGGTGAGCAAGCCAGGTCAGCCTCGCTGCCATGGACAAAATGGTCCGGATGCTCCTCAATCCATGAGTGATCCGGCGCCATGTGATTCGGAACGAAGTCGAGCATCAGATTCAGTCCGCGCTGCTTGAGCCGCTGTCGCAATCGGGCGAGCGATTCAGCGGTGCCAAGATCGCGATGGACGCTGTAGCTCTGAATGGCGAACCCGGAACCGGCGATGTCTTCGTCCTTGAGGTCCGGTAACAATTCCGCGAACTCGCGGCGCCATTCAGGTCCGGCGCGCGAAACGGCCCGCGCCGCCTCGCCTGTTTGCCAGATGCTCAGGAGCCAGACCCAGTCGAAACCGAGCCCGGCGAGGCGATCCAGCTCGGCGTCGGGAATGTCGTCGAACGTGACGCGCCTTCCCAGCTCACGTGACAACGCAGTAAACCAGACACGCGTGTTGATTTGAAATAACGCCGGATAGCGTACGCCGGACATCGTTCCTCCGTCACTCGTCACTTGTGGCTTCTCCGCGGACCTGCTCCCTGACGACCCTCGCCATCAGAGTCCCGCGTTCTGTTTCAAGCAGGGTTTTAGCGTCGATGCGCGCAAACAGGTCCAGCAGCGGGGCGACCAACCCTGTCCACCCCGTCTGGTGGCTGGCACCGAGGCCTGCGCCATTGTCACCGTGGAAGTACTCGTAAAACAGGATCAGGTCGCGCCAGTGCGGATCTTCCTGAAATTTGGCGGATCCGCCATAGACCGGCCGTCGTCCTTTCTCATCGCGCAAGAACGTGCCCGTCAATCGCCGGACAATCTCCTGGGCCACCTCGAACAGCGTCATCTGCGGGCCGGAACCCGTGGGACATTGAACCTTGAATTCATCACCGTAAAAGCTGTACAGATTCACTAGCGCCCGGACGATAAGCATATTGACTGGCATCCAGACCGGACCGCGCCAGTTCGAGTTGCCCCCGAACATCCCGGTATCCGATTCCGCCGGCAGGTACTGCACTTTGTACTCGTCGTCACCGACCTTGAAGATAAACGGATGTTCAAGGTGATAACGCGAGAGCGAGCGAATGCCGTGCGGTCCGAGGAACTCGCCCTCGTCGAGAAGATAGCCAAGCACACGCTCGAGCTTCCTTTTATTGAGGACAGACAGCAGACGCCTTTCCTTATGACCGATGAAACCAGCTTCCGTCGGGGCTATCTGGGCCATCAATTCGGGGTGACGTTGTCGAAACTGGGCGATCAACTCCATCAGCTTCGGATAGCGGGCGGCGGAATCCGCTTCAAACACCGTCGACGCGCATAGCGGCAACAGTCCCACCATCGATCTCACTTTTAAACGGGTCGCCCGGCCGTCTGGGAGACGCAGCAAATCATAGAAAAATCCGTCCTGCTCGTCCCACATTTCGTCATGATGTTCGCCGCGACGGTCCATCGCATAGGCAATCCACATAAAATGCCGGATAAATTTGAAGGCGATCTCCTCATAGATCGGGTCGTACTCGCACAGGATAAGGGCGATCTCCAGCATGTTCTGGCAATAGAACGCCATCCACGCCGTCCCGTCCGCCTGCTCAAGCGACCCGCCGGTCGGAAGCTGCGCGCTGCGGTCGAAGACGCCGATGTTGTCCAGCCCCAGAAAACCGCCGGCGAAGACGTTGCGCCCGCTGGGATCCTTGCGATTGACCCACCAGTTGAAATTGAGCATCAAACCCTGAAACGATCGCTCAAGGAACCGGGGATCAGCGCGGCCCAGCTGCTTCTCATATTTGTATAGCCAGAGTGTCGCAGCCGCGTGCACCGGCGGATTTACGTCGCTGAAGTTCCACTCGTAAGCCGGAATTTGTCCGCTCGGGTGGAAGTACAGGCTTCTCAGCATCAGCAGCAGTTGATCCTTGGCGAAATCGAAATCCACCAGCGCCATGCAGACGGTATGGAAGGCAAGGTCCCAGGCCGCGTACCAAGGATATTCCCACTTGTCCGGCATGGAGATCACGTCGGCGTTCAGCATGTGAAACCAGTCCGTGTTGCGCACGTCGCGACGGACGGACTCGAGCAAAGGATGACTCTTGTGCTCACGTAGCCACTTCTCCAGGTCGAAGTAGTAATACTGCTTGCCCCATAGCATTCCAGCCAGCGCCTGGCGGTGCACACGGCGTTGATCTTCTGTCAGCGCGTGTGGTGCGATCCGTTGATAGAACTCGTCCGCATCGGCGACACGGCTCTCGAATATCTTGTCGAATCCGTCGAAGGGATCGTTCATTCTGGTGGTCGTCAGCCGTAGCCGGATCATCTTGCTTCCCCCACCAGGCACCTCGAAGTTATAGTGAGCAGCGACCTTCGTTCCCGTCTTCGCGGGATTTACCGCATCGCTCTGATTCGAGACGATATAGCTGTGGAATGCATCCTTGACGTAAGGAGACGCATTGGGTCCTCCCCACAGACGCCGCACATTGCTCTCGTTCTCGGTAAACAGCGACTCCGGATCACCCTCGCAATGGAGCCAGTACTGGCCCAGCTCATGGTGCGTCGCGCAAATGACACCAGGTCCAGCCTCGAGCAGCGACGGCTTCCGATCGTCGTCCCCCCAGGACCAGGTGTTGCGAAACCATAGTGTCGGCAATACTCTTAACGGGGCCGCCTGCGGCCCGCGGTTGTGTACCGAAATCCGGACAAGGATGTCTTCAGGATCTGCCTTGGCGTACTCGACGAACACATCAAAATACCGGTCATCATCGAAGATCCCCGTGTCGAGCAACTCATACTCAAATTCTTGCCGTGAACGCTTGCGGTTGGTCTCGACCAGGTCCTGATAGGGGTACTCCCGCTGGGGGTATTTATAGAGGTACTTCATGTAGGAGTGAGTGGGCGTGCTGTCGATGTAGAAGTAGTATTCTTTGACGTCCTCGCCATGGTTGCCCTCGCCATTCGTGAGGCCAAAGAGGCGCTCCTTCAAAATCGGGTCGCGCTCATTCCACAATGCCAGCGCAAAGCACATCCGTTGGTGGTCGTCGCAAAGGCCGCCGAGTCCGTCCTCTCCCCACTTGTAGGCACGTGAGCGCGCCTGATCATGAGTGAAGTAGTTCCAGGCGTCGCCGTTATCGCTGTAGTCCTCTCTGACCGTCCCCCACTGCCTCTCACTCAGATAAGGCCCCCACTTCTTCCATGGAACCTGGGCTTGACGCGTCTCGTTTAAACGCATTTGCTCCGCTACATCCACGATCTTCTCCTGAATTTCGAGGGCGAGAACGCCCGTGCAGGTTTCGGGCGCCGCAAAGAGGGCTACGTTCCACGCGCCAGACAACAGTCTTCCTGGCATACACGAACGCCGCCCCGGCCTGACGGGCGGCGGGGTTGAATAGCAGACACTGGACGAAGGATTCGCAATAGATGCAACTCGTTACCAGGCTCAGGCATGCTGCCCCGGATTGCGCAGATTACAGCTGTGGCTGGGATCACGAGTGTGGCAAGTTCGAAATGAGTTGAATTATTGGTTTTCTACGTTTTGTATGGTCGCCATTAGGCAGCCCATTACACCGCACTCTGCTGAGCGCGCATCGCCAAGTGCTAACAACGCGCAAGTTCGACTGTGAAGCTGTCACTCAGAGGACATTGGATCCCCAAACACGCATGAAACGGGATGGCGCAATTTCAATGTAGTTGTCGCGGGATAGGGCCACAATAGGACTAAAGGCTGATTGTGACTGAACATTCCAGCGATCAATAATGAAGCTTGAGAAGGCCGGCGAGGCAGGTAGGTTTGACTGGTTCGCTGTGGTTGCCGCTGCCCCATTCCGGTTGCCGTTCAGCGACTCATCATCCGTCCATCGAAGGAAAAAATCCGCGGCTTCAACAGGATAACAGTACGCACTGCCAAGCTTGGACAACGCAAAATACTGATGCCGACCCGGTTGCGCTGGCACAGCTGGCTACGCCTCAACCGGGTGTGCGTAAGCCACGTGTGAGCGCGTGCTGCGATCGGTCGGGACAGGCGCTGTCACCGGCTGGGCCTCGCCACCGGCAACAGGAAATCTGCGCGCCATCTGGCATCGTGATCAGTCGGGAGGAGCAACCATGAATCGGTGGAGCGAAAGACTTTCGCAAGCGGTCCGCATGTGGTTCCTGGTTGTACTGATGACGGGTTCGACTGGTGTGAGCGCCCAGAATCAACCGGAGCAGCCGACATTCAAGCCAGAGGAGATTGAGGCGCTGGTTGCACCGATCGCACTCTATCCGGACTCTGTCTTGTCTCAGGTACTGATGGCCTCCACCTATCCGCTGGAGATCGTACATGCCGCGCGTTGGGTCAAGGCCAATCCGAATATCAAGGGCGATGCAGCCGTGAAGGCGGTAGAGGGACAGTCGTGGGATGTCAGCGTGAAATCGTTGGTCGCGTTTCCGCAGGTACTCGAGCCCATGAGCGACAAGCTCGACTGGACCCAGAAGCTTGGCGACGCCTTCCTCGCACAGGAGAAGGACGTGCTTGCGGCGGTGCAGCGACTGCGCGCGCGTGCGCAGGAATCGGGCAATCTGAAGTCCAATGAGCAACAAAGCGTGACCGTGGAACCTGCGCCGGCGGGCGGCCAAGCTTCACAGACCATCGTGCGCATCGAACCGGCGAATCCGCAGGTCATCTACGTGCCGGCCTACAACCCGACCGTCGTGTACGGTACGTGGGGCTATCCGAGTTACCCGCCGTACTACTGGCCTCCGGCCCCGGCTTATTATCCAGGCGCCGCGCTTGCCACTGGACTTGCCTTTGGCGTCGGCCTTGCCGCCGCCGGAGCAATTTTCGGCAACTGCAATTGGGGGGGCGGGGACGTCAATATCAACGTCAACAAGGCGGCCAATATCGATCGCAATTTTGATCGCACCAAGGTTCAGGGCGGCAAGTGGCAGCATGACGCGAGCCATCGCCAAGGTGTCGCCTACCGTGACAATGCGTCCCGCGAGAAGTTCGCAAAGAATGTCTCCGGCGCCGACGCACGCGGTGACTTCCGTGGCCGCAACGGTGACGCAGGCAACCGCGCAGGTGGATCGAACAATGCCGGCGTGGGTGATCGCGGCGGCGGAAGAAACAACGCCACTGTGGGTGATCGCGGCGGTGGAAGAAACGACGCCGGCGTGGCCGACCGAAGCGGCGGAAGAAACAACGCCGGTGTGGCTGCCCGCAGCGGCGGAGGGAATGTTGCAGGCGTCAACGATCGCGCGGCACGGCCGGACCACCGGGCCAGCA
>NZ_JBAUSA010001414.1:0-2776 GCF_049581465.1 Caballeronia sp.
CCTCAAGCGCGTGTCATCTGACTTCAGTCATCAACGTCAACCCGCCTACTCCACTTCCACCGCTTCCGGATTGGGATTGCGTGGAACCGGACTTTCGTCGAACGTGAGGGCCACCTTGTCGCTCTCGTCCACGTCCACGGTCACACGACCACCCGACATCAACTTGCCGAACAGCAACTCGTCTGCCAGAGCACGACGGATCGTGTCCTGGATGAGACGCTGCATTGGGCGAGCACCCATCAGCGGGTCGAAACCGTGCTTCGCCAAATGCGCGCGCAAAGCGTCGGTGAAGACCGCATCGACCTTCTTCTCATGCAACTGATCTTCCAGTTGCATCAGGAACTTGTCGACCACGCGCATGATGATTTCTTCATCGAGCGAGCGGAAACTGATGATCTGATCCAGCCGGTTGCGGAACTCTGGCGTGAACATCCGCTTGATATCGGCCATTTCATCGCCGGTTTCGCGGCGATTCGTGAAGCCGATCGCCGATTTCTGCATCGCTTCAGCGCCCGCGTTCGTCGTCATGATGATGATGACGTTACGGAAATCAGCCTTGCGACCGTTGTTGTCGGTCAGCGTGCCGTGGTCCATCACCTGCAACAGCACGTTGTAGATGTCCGGATGCGCCTTTTCGATTTCATCGAGCAACAGCACGCAATGCGGCTTCTTCGTGACGGCTTCCGTCAGCAAACCACCCTGATCGAAACCAACATATCCCGGCGGCGCACCAATCAGGCGGCTCACCGCGTGACGCTCCATGTACTCGGACATGTCGAAACGAAGCAACTCGATACCCAGCGTGAACGCCAGTTGCTTCGCAACTTCCGTCTTGCCGACGCCGGTCGGGCCCGAAAAGAGGAACGCGCCGATCGGCTTGTCCAGCTTGCCGAGACCGGCCCGCGCCATCTTGATGGAGGCGGCGAGCGCATCGATTGCCTGATCCTGTCCGAACACCACGCTCTTCAGGTCGCGATCAAGCGTTTGCAGCTTGCTGCGATCGTCCTGCGAAACGCTTTGCGGCGGGACACGGGCGATCTTCGAAATGATTTCTTCGATCTCGTTTTTGCCGATAGTCTTCTTCTGCTTCGACTTCGGCAGGATTCGCTGCGCTGCGCCCGCTTCATCGATCACGTCGATTGCCTTATCCGGCAAATGGCGATCCGTGATGAAACGCGCCGACAATTCAGCGGCAGCCGACAACGCGCCCGACGAATATTTCACGCCGTGGTGCTCTTCGAACCGTGACTTGAGGCCACGCAAGATCGCGATGGTCTGCTCGATCGTAGGTTCGGCGACGTCGACCTTCTGGAACCGGCGCGACAATGCCGCGTCTTTTTCAAAGATTCCGCGATATTCCGTGAACGTAGTCGCACCGATGCACTTCAACTGACCCGACGACAACGCCGGTTTCAGCAAATTCGATGCATCCAGCGTCCCGCCTGAGGCGGCGCCCGCGCCGATCAGCGTATGAATTTCGTCGATGAACAGCACCGCATGCGGACGTTCCTTCAACTCCTTCAATACCGTCTTCAGGCGCTGCTCGAAATCACCCCGGTATTTAGTACCGGCCAGCAACGCACCCATGTCGAGCGAGTAGACCTGCGCGTCGGCCAGGATATCCGGAACTTCGCCGCGCGTGATTCGCCAGGCAAGCCCTTCGGCGATGGCGGTTTTACCCACGCCAGCCTCACCCACCAGCAGCGGATTGTTCTTGCGTCGACGGCACAGCACCTGCACCACACGCTCGACTTCCAGTTCGCGGCCAATCAGCGGATCGATCTTGCCGTCCTTCGCGAGCTGGTTCAGGTTCTGCGTGAATTGCGCAAGCGGCGTTTCCTTTTGCGCAGCCGCATCTTCCGCTTCCGGGTTCGCGTCGCTGCTTGCCTTAGCCGCGTCGCCAGAATTCGTCTTCGCGATACCGTGCGAGATGAAATTGACCACGTCGAGGCGCGTCACGCCCTGCTGTTGCAGGTAGTAGACGGCGTGCGAATCCTTTTCGCCGAAGATAGCGACAAGCACATTCGCGCCGGTCACTTCCTTCTTTCCGTTCGACGTCGATTGCACGTGCATGATCGCGCGCTGAATTACGCGCTGAAAACCAAGCGTTGGCTGGGTATCGACGTCGTCCGTGCCGGGCACGGTCGGCGTATTGTCATGAATGAAATTGCGCAGGCTCTGCCGCAAATCTTCAATGTTTGCTGCGCATGCGCGCAACACTTCAGCCGCGGTCGGGTTGTCCAACAAGGCCAGTAAAAGATGCTCGACCGTAATGAACTCGTGCCGCGCCTGACGTGCTTCCATAAACGCCATGTGCAGACTAACTTCCAGTTCCTGGGCAATCATGCTTCCTCCATCACACACTGCAACGGGTGACCCGCTTGCCGTGCGTGGCTAACGACTTGCTCAACTTTGGTCGACGCAATGTCCCGCGTATAGACCCCACAAACTCCCCTGCCCTCGCGATGAACCTTCAGCATGATTTGCGTCGCAGTCTCACGGTCCTTATTGAAATGTTCCTGCACGACGAACACGACAAATTCCATTGGCGTGAAGTCGTCATTTAGCAGCACCACTTTATACATGGATGGCTGTTTCAGCTTTTGTTCCTGCCGCTCCAGTACAGTGCCATCCTGCTTGTTGGGATTGATCGCCATACACCCATTCTAAACAACTCGGACAGGCCCGCAATGCTGCCGAAAAACGCCGACCGTCCGGTCGGAAAACTGCACCAACGACGCGCGCAGCCAGAGCCTGTCATGCCTTAATTCCGCCG
>NZ_JBAUSA010001415.1:0-2592 GCF_049581465.1 Caballeronia sp.
TGCAGGCGCAGTTGCTGACCGCAACGCGCTTACCATCGCCGATCTGCCGCTATGGAACCACCTCGCCACGATCGCACGCAAGCAGCGCGGACGGCGCATGGGCTGGCATCCGGTCACTGTGTTCTCCATCATCGCGCTGACCGCTATCGGCCTATGGACCGCAGGCATGCTGATCTCCGGCATGACGAACGGACGCAGCTTGTCCGAAGGCCGCCAGACGATTCAAACCCTCAATACCGCGCCCGATCCCGCCGCCCGTCTGCAAGCCTTGCTCGCATTGCAACAGCAGATCGGTCGCTACGAAGACCGCGTCGCGCATCAACCGCCACTGTGGACTCGCTTCGGTCTGAATCAGGACGTTTCGATCCTCGCCGCGCTCTGGCCGCCCTATGCTGCCGCGAGCAAATCGGTTCTGGTTACACCGATTCAGCAAAACCTCGAAGCAACGCTGGTGGACCTGAGCCAGATGCCCACCGAGTCACTCGATGACCACGCCAACGCTACTGCATTGGAAGGGCACAAGGCGCTCAAGACGTACCTGATGCTCGCCGATCCAAGTCGCGTTGACGCAGCGTTCATCACACCGCAACTCATGCGCTATTGGTCCACGAATGCAAACGTTTCCGTGGGTGCGAAGCTCGACATCTCCGAACGACTGGCGGGGTTCTACGCGCAGCATCTCAAGGCCCACGATTCCTGGCGCATCCAGCCACGCGCGGATCTTGTGAACGCATCGCGTCAGACGCTGCTATCGGTCATCGGCGTACGCAATTCCGAAGACACGGTTTATCAAAGCGTGCTGGCGGGTGTCGGCAACAAGTACCCCGACCAGACACTGGCATCGCTTACAGCAGGCACCGATACGCGCGGGCTGATTCGAACGAGCGTCACCGTGCCCGGCGTCTACACGCGCCAAGCGTACGAAGGTTATGTCGCTACAGCCATCACCGAAGCCGCCAAGAGTCGCGACGTGACCCGCGATTGGGTGCTCGCCAACAATGACCCCTCTGCGAACCCGGTCAGCACCGCGCAAGCTTCATCAGCCGATGCGCTCGAACTCGCCCTGACCACGCAGTATTTCAGCGACTACGCCGAGCATTGGCAGGGGTTCATGAATGCGTTGCAATGGCAAGCGGCGCCCACCATCCCGGCCGCAATCGAACAAATGAAACTGCTGGCCGATGCGCGTCAATCGCCTGTCATCGCGTTGATGAAGTCGCTCGACTATCAGGGCACCGCAGGCATACGTCAGGCGTCGTTGTCCAACACGCTGCTTACAGGAGCGCAGAACATCTTCCGCAGATCGAGCGATTCCGCATCCGCTGCGCAAGCTGCCGACATGGGACCGCTATCGCCATCGTTCGGCCCGGTGCTTCGCCTAATAGGTCTTGACGGGGACTCCACCGCCAAGACCAACGCATCCGCCAGCGATGTCAGCCTGCAACGCTACCTCGAACGCGTGACGGCGCTCCGGTTGAAGCTCCAGCAACTCAGCAATGGCACCGATGGCGACGCGCAAGCGCGCCAGCTCGCGCAAGCGCTCTTCCAGGGCAAGAGCTCCGAACTCGCGGATACCCAAGCCTACGCACAACTCATTGCCGCCAGCCTCGGTGCGCAGTGGTCGGGCATGGGCGACGCACTCTTCGTACGTCCCGTCGCGCAGGCCACGCAGATCGTGCTGCAACCGGCGCAAGCAAGCATGAACGATGCATGGCGACAAACCATCGTCGCCGCCTGGAACAAGTCGTTCGCCGGCCGCTATCCGTTCGATAACACCGACAACGATGCATCCATTCCCGAACTCGCTCGATTCCTCAGGCCGCAAGGCGGATTGATATCGACGTTCCTGAGTTCGCAACTCGCGGGGGTGCTGGAATTGCAAGGCGACCAATGGGTGGAAACCAACACACGCGGCGGTGCCTTGCAGTTCGATCCGGCTTTCCTGAAGTCGGTGAACACATTGCAGCGCATCGCGGGGCATCTGCTCGCGCAAGGCGAACCGCAGTATCGCTTCGAATTCAAGCCGATTCCGACGCCGGGCATCACGGACACCGTGTTGACGATCGATGCTCAAAAGCTCCACTACTACAACCAGCGAGAAACGTGGCAGGGACTGGTCTGGCCATCGAACGATCCCGAGACCAAGGGCACGCGTTTGCAATGGCAGACCGAGCAAGCCGGCACGAACAAGAACTTCGAGTTCGGCGGCCGTTGGGCGCTCGTGCGGATGCTGGAACGCGCCAAGGTCGAACCTGTCGATAGCGCGACATTCCAGCTTACGTGGCAAGCCGCACCTGATACGCGAATGATGCGCGGGGCTGCCGCAACATCGCCGGTCGCCGCTTCATCAACTTCAACGACTGCGCAAAAGCCGTCGCAACGCCGCGCGGATGATTGGAATGGCTCGGCGCAGGACCTGAGCACATCGAACGCGTACACCGCACTCGATAGCCTCGTCACGCAAGAACCGCTCACCGCGCCACCCACAAACCTGACTTATCCGCTGAGCTATCTGATGCGCACGGACGTTGGTAGAGGGCCGCTTGAACTGCTCGCGCTCAAGGGTTTTGTTTTACCGAACCGCATGTTCAT
>NZ_JBAUSA010001416.1:0-6193 GCF_049581465.1 Caballeronia sp.
TTGCCTGGCTGATTCCCGGACCGGGTCGATTAATTCCAGGGGTGACGTGTCGGCTTGATGCCGTTGAGATAGTAGTTTCCGATCAGGTGATACTTCCATCGCACGGGGTCGTGCAGCGTGTGCGTGCGGGCATTTCGCCAGTGCCGATCGAGGTTGTGCGCGGCGAGCGTCGATTGCGTCCCGGCCAGTTCGAATAACTTCTCGCCGGCTAATAGCGAGACTTCAGTTGTCAGCACCTTGGCCTCTCCGACCGCAACAGAGGCACGGGCGATATCGTCCTCGGTAGGCGAGGTTGCTTTCGCGGCGATTTCATCGATCGTGAGCGCAGCGCGTTCGAGCAGCGCTTCTGCTGCATGCAACTGGATGTGCAGGTGTCCCACTTCCCGCACGACGAGCGGGTCGTCGCTGGCCCGTTCAACGCCACTGTCGATCCACGGACGCGATCGCTCACGCACGAAGGCAAGCGTATCCGCTATCGCAGCCCGCGCGATGCCTGCGTCGATGGCGGCCTGGATGATCTGTGAGATCGGGCCGTTGAGCGTCGGCACGTCGGACACTTTGTGTGCAGGAAATACGTGCGATGCGGGTACCGACACCTGATCGACAATCACCGTGCCGCTCGCGGTCGTCCGTTGCCCGAACCCCGACCAGTCGTCGACCACCTGCAACCCCGCGGTGCCGGCGGGAATGTAGGCAAGCCAGCTCCGGCGATCCTCGTCGAGGCCCAGTACCGGCACGTAGTCCGCGAACAGCGCGCCTGTCGAATAGAACTTGGTGCCGTGAACGACGAAGGCATCGCCGCTGGCCGTGACGCGCGTCTTGAGATCCAGCACGTTTTTCGTGCCCTTCTCCGAGAAGCCATTGCCAAAACGCTTGCCTCGCAGGATCTCGCCGAAGAAAAACTGTTTCTGCTCCTCGTCTCCGGTTAGCGCGATCACATCGACGAGGCCCAGATGGTTCTGCGGCAACTGTCCCAACGAGGGATCGGCAGTGGCGATGATCTTGATCACTTCCGTCAGCGTCCGATACGACACTCCAGCGCCACCATACTGTCTTGGCACCGTGATGGCCCACAAGCCCGCTTGCGAAAACCACTCGATCTCTTCATAAGGCAAACGACGCTCGCGATCGCGGTCGCTCGCCTGTAGAGCGAGGCGTGCTGCAATCTCATGCGCGACCGAGATTGCTTCTGCGTCGTCTCTGATAACGTGGGCGTGCGGCTTTTTAGCCACATCCGGTGCTGAAATGTCTTGGGTCGTTGCCATGCGTGCGCCTTGTATAGTTACCGGATAATTACGTTTAGGATTCTTTAGCAATCTAGCAGCGCGTCGAGCTGACTCAAACCGAACGATCCTGCTAAGGACATGATCAATTGCCAGCTATCTATATAGGCCGGACCCGCAGTCCCTTATCGGCGAGACTCCCGGCCAATGCTGAACGTGAATGCCAGTGCGCCTACCAGTAGCGCGCCCTTGATGAAATCCTGCATGTAATACGGCGCATTGAGCATGGTCAGGCCGTTCAGCAACACGCCGACAAAGATCGCGCCCACCACTGCTCCGAGCACGTTGGGACGCTTCGCGCCCCATACCGCGTAGCCGATCAGCGCGGCGGCGACGGCATCGAGCAAAAGCGAATTGCCCGCACCGACATCTCCTCGCCCGACCCGCGCCGCGATCAATGCGCCGCCGAGCGAAGCAATAACGCCAGACGCTACGTAGGCCAGGACGCGATAGCGAGACGTAAGCGCGCCTGCGAGCCGGGCAGCCGTTTCGTTGCCGCCCGTGGCGTAGATGACGCGGCCCCACCGAGTGAACTCCATGATCAACACCGCAACGAGGGTAACCGCGGCAAGCACGACGACCGGTATGGGCACGACTTCAAAAAGGCGGGCGCGGCCGACCGCGAGAAATGCCGCCGGAAATGAGCCTGTCGTTTCCGTGCCGTCGGGCAATATCGTGCCTGTCGCGAGCGAACGGCCTCCTGTCGGAATCAACTGCAATCCTGCGAGCAGGAACAATGTTCCCAGCGTGGCTAGCTGATCGGGCACGCGCAGGCGGGTGATCAGCAGTCCGTTGAACAGGCCCGCGGCGACGCCCAGCAAAAGACAAGCCGCGATGGCCTCGAGTGCACCGCCATGCCAGACCACGAGCACGTAGCTCGCCGCCATTTGCGCCGTGGCAGCCGTGCTGCCAATCGACAAGTCGAAGCCGCCAACAGCGAGCGTAATGGTCACGCCCACGGCGAGAAGCGCGACGATTGACGCCGCCTGCAGGATGCTGAACAGGTTGTCCACGCTCGCGAACGCCGGTTCGCGCCAGGTGAACACGACGATCAAGGCAATCAGCAATAGCACAATGCCCGTGCGCTCAAGTTGCGTGCGGATGCTCACGCGAGTGCGCGGCGATCGAGCCGGCAACGCGGAGTCGGATGGCATGGGGAATTTTAGGCTGAATTTCATGCGTCGAGAGCCTCGGTAACTTGATCGGTAACGTCTTCAATGGTGGAGCGATCGAAGCGCAGGACCCGGTCGGCGACTTCGAACGCCTCCTCAAGCGAGCTGACGAAGATCAGCGTGACGCGTCCGGGTGCGCTCGCGCGCAAGGTGTCGGCAATGTCAGCGCGGGCGCCGGCATCGACGCCCTGGAACGGCTCGTCGAGCAAGAGGACGCGTGCCGGTTCTGCGTGCCATCGTGCTAGTACGACCTTCTGCTGGTTGCCGCCAGAGAGGCTCGTCACGCGGTCTTCCGGGCCGTTGCACCGGATCGAGAAGTGCTTGATGGCCAATGCTGCTTCGCGGCGTTCCCGCGCCCGGTCAATCCACCCTCCCCTGAACCAGCGCGACAGGAAGGGAAAGCTCAACGTACCGTCTATCGACGCAAACGGGACGCTGTCCGGAAACAGGGACGTGCCCCAGCGATCTTCGCCCGCGAGAAATACACCATGACGTATCGCTTCGGATGCCGAACGTGGTTGCCAGCGGTGGCCGTCGAGTGTCATCTCGCCGGACACCACGGGTTCGATACCGAAGATCGTTCTCGCCAGTCGCGACTTGCCGCCTCCGACCGGCCCCGCGATCGCGACTATTTCTCCTCGTGCGGCGTCGAACGCGATTGGCGGGCTTTGAGGAAACAGCCTCAGATTTTTGACGCTGAAGCCTTCATGTGTCGGCGATCGGATGCTTCGACGCTGCTGCGCTTTCGGCACCGCACGGCCGATCATGGTTTCGATGGCGGCGTCGAAATTCAGCGGTGGAGTCAGGTCGGCGACCATTCTGCCATCGCGCACGATCACCACCCGGTCAGCCATCCGCTTCAGGTCGCCCAGCCGATGCGAGACCAGGAGCATCGCGACGCCTTGCTCACGCAGGACGTCAAGCGCCGCGAAAAGCCGCTCCGCTTCGGCAGCGGAAAGGCTTGCAGTCGGTTCGTCGAGGATCAGCACAGATGGTTTCGCGGCAAGCACACGAGCGAGAGTGACGAGTTGCCTTGCGGCAATGGACAACGACGACAACGGCGCGAGCAGGTCGGTGTCAAGGCCAATCGACGCGGCTATCCCGCGCGCCTCCTTCAACCGCGCAGCGGGTGTCGCGAACCATGAAGCGCTGGAGTCGTTAAAACGATCAAGCAACAGGTTGTCGGCGACAGACAGCGCCGGCACGACCGTGTCGGCAATCGCCTGATGCATGGTCGCCACGCCCTCTGCTTTCGCCTCTTGCGGGGAAGCCGGCGCATAACGTTTTCCGTGCAGAGTGGTCGAGCCAGAATCGCCGGGATAAACGCCGCTCAGGATCTTCACGATGGTCGACTTGCCCGCGCCGTTCGCGCCCATCAACGCGACCACTTCACCCGCTGCTATGGAAAGGTCGAAACGATCGAGCGCAATGGTTGGGCCGAAGTGCTTCGACAACGAGCGCGCCTCGAGCACTGGCGTGCGCAGGCTCATGACAACACCACTTCGATTTGAACGCGTGCAGCAAGGCTGTTTCTACTGTTCGCGTGGTTCACTGTGAAGCTCCCTTGAATTCATGCACCTGGATCAGACGGGATTTATACGGGCTGGAACCTCCCTACGCAAAGAAGTAGTTTTGCTTTGGTTATGACCGTTCTATAACCGTGCGATTCAGTCAGAACCCGACGGTTTGCACCGGCTTCGCTTTGTCTGTCATCGCGTACGGATGCAGCCGTCGATACATAAGCAAAGATGAAATCGATAGAGCGAACTCCCGCCGCAGCGCATACATTGGTGCGCTCTCAAACGGATGTTCGCCACCATGAGCAAAGCCATACATTTCAACGCGTTCGAGATGAACTGCGTCGGTCATCAGTCGCCGGGACTTTGGAGCCATCCGCTAGACCGGTCGTACCAATACAAGGAGCTCGAATACTGGACTGACCTCGCGAAAATCCTCGAGCGCGGTTTCTTCGACGGCATCTTTATCGCCGACGTAATCGGCTATTACGACGTCTACAAGGGCAGCAACTATCACGCGATTCATCAGGCCGCTCAGTTCCCGGTCAACGACCCTCTTCAGCTCGCCGCGCCCATCGCGATGGTGACCGAACATCTGGGCATCGGCATTACGGCGTCGACCACCTTCGAGCATCCTTATACGTTCGCGCGGCGGCTATCGACTGCCGATCATCATACGAAAGGACGCGTGGGCTGGAACATCGTCACCTCTTATCTCGAGAGCGGCGCAAAGAATATTAGTGAAGGCGGCCTGCGAAAACACGCCAACCGGTACGAAGTTGCAGCGGAATACGTAGAGGTTCTCTACAAGCTTTTCGAAGGCAGTTGGGAAGAAGACGCCGTCGTGAGGGACCGGACCAACCGGGTCTTTACCCACCCGGAAAAGGTCCATGAGATCGGACATCGAGGCACTTATTTCGATGTCCCCGGCTACCATCTATGCGAGCCTTCACCCCAACGCACACCGGTGCTGTATCAGGCTGGCGCGTCGGGGTCCGGCAAGGCATTCGCCGCACAACACGCGGAGTGCGTGTTCGTTGCCGCGCCGACGCGAGAGGTGTTGAAAGACTACGTTGCCGATGTGCGGCGCCAAGCCACGTTGGCGGGCCGTGACGCCGCGAGCCTGCTCATATACAACCTGGTGACCGTGATCGTGGATGAGACGGATGCGAAGGCGCAGGCGAAGTTTCAAGAGTATCGGCGCTATACCTCTTACGACGGCTCGCTCGTCTTCATGTCGGGTTGGACGGGCGTGGATTTTGGACAGTACGCGCCGACCGACCTCGTGAAAAAAGTGGAGACCAATGCAATCGTATCGGCTATAGAACATCTGGCTGGCGGTGCGAAATCGTGGACCATTGACGAGCTTGCGGCGTGGGGCGGTATCGGCGGGATGGGGCCGGTTTTCGTCGGGTCCGCAACAACGGTCGCCGATATCCTGCAAACATGGGTAGAAGAAACCGGCGTCGACGGCTTCAATCTCGCCTATGCCGTCGCGCACGTGACATTCGAGGACGTCGTCAATTATCTCGTCCCTGAATTACAGCGGCGCGGGGTTTACCGGACGGCTTATACCGCCGGAACGCTGCGCGAGAAACTGTTTGGAAAAGGCCCCCTCTTGCCTGACTCGCATCCCGCAGCGCAATACCGGGATATTGAAGCGTTCAAGCGGAAAGAGGCAATCGAACGCAGCGAAGCGGCTAAGGTGCCGGACAAGGAAAACGCGATATGACTCAAATGCCGCCTGTGGCGTTATCGATTGGAGCGGACTACGAACAGCTTGCGAGCCGATTCAGGCCGCTCTTTGAGCGCATTGGCGCGGGTGCGATCGAGCGCGACCGGCTAAGGAAATTGCCACGCGACGAGATCCGCGAACTCGCAGAAGCGGGCTTTGGCGCGCTGCGCATGCCGGTTTCGCAAGGCGGAGCCGGCGTTAGCGTCAAGCAGTTATTCCGCTTGCTGATAGAGCTGGCCACCGCCGATTCGAACCTCCCCCAAGCGCTACGAGGCCACTTCGCTTATGTCGAGGATGTGATCAACGCGCCCGCTAGTGAGGAGCGCGACGAATGGCTTTCGCGCTTCGTCGACGGTGAAATCTTCGGCAATGCGTGGACCGAGGCGGGCAATGTCGCGCTCGGTTCGCTCAATACCCGAGTCACGCAAAGCGGCGACCGTTGGTTACTGAATGGCGAAAAGTACTACAGCACCGGCAGTATTTTTG
>NZ_JBAUSA010001417.1:0-11098 GCF_049581465.1 Caballeronia sp.
GCACAGTAGGGCCTGCCCTGAACCGTGGGGTGTGACTGGGTAGCAGTATGTCTCTCCTCAGAAGGAATGCCGGATACCTCTGTCCGCGCGAACGGTTGTGCGTTGCGCGCGCGTCGACGTGCCCTGAGCGTTCCAGGCCCGTGATGGGGCCACGCCGGCATCCAAATTTTCCAACATGTCATGGCGGGCTTCAACATTTACGACCATTACGTACTCCGATTCAATTCGACTCGCTCTAAGCGCCGCCGCTTCAATGTGTGCTCATCGAAGGCCGTTTGATGGCTTAGGGCAAGGCGGCGATCCATCCCTCCAGAAGCGCGTATCCCGCGTATATCCCTCACGGCGGCGAAATCGCCAGGCGACGACGCTTTCCTTCTACTGCGAAGCATAAGAAAATGAATGCCGGCACCCTGGATCTCGACGCACTCGCCGAGGCCCTGAAAAAGCATCCGATCCGCGCTTGCTGGTTTATGACGAACTTCCAGAATCCGACAGGCGTGACGCTGTCGTTCGAAAAGAAGAAGGCTTTGGTCGAGTTGCTTGCCCAACATGAGGTGCCGTTGATCGAGGACGACGTCTATGGCGAACTGCATTTCCAACCCGAGTATGCGCTGCCCGCATTGGCATTCGATAAACAAGGGCTCGTCATGCATCGCAGTTCGTTTTCGAAGACGCTTGCTCCTGGCTACCGGATCGGGTGGGTGTCGGCCGGACGCTTCACGGACAAGGTGCAGCGGCTGAATTAATGACGACGTTATCGGCCAGCATCCCGGTGCAGGCGGGCGTGGCGGACTATCTGCAGCACGGCGGCTACGACAGGCACCTGCGCAAGTTGCGTGGGGCCTTGCGCACGCAATTGCAGGAAATGGATGCCGCAATCGAGCGCTGGCTGCCACAAGGCGTGCGACGGACGCATCCCGCGGGTGGATATTTTTTGTGGCTTGAATTCCCCGATGCGATCGATGCGATGGAACTGCACCGTCTTGCGATCTAGCAAGGCATCAGCCTCGCTCCGGGGCCGATCGTTTCGGCCACACACGCCTTCGAGAATTGCGTGCGCCTGAACTTCGGCCATCCGTGGAGTCCCAGGATCAACGATGCGATCCGGGTGTTAGGCGAGCTAGTGGTCTATCCGGCCGTGCGCGCCAGATAATGAAGCCGCCCAACGCGCCGGCTCACACGGTGCGAGGCCGTCACGGGAATGACATCCGTGTGTTTTACAAATCGCTGTCGAACGCGTAAATTAATTTGCAGGACTCTATGCGGCAGCCGCCAAACTCAAGCAGCCTGAGCGGCTTATTGCCAGCCCTTGTGCTGTTTTGAGAAGCTCAGGCGCCAATGCCAGTTACACTTATAAGATCGAAAGCAATAGGTCCGGACCGATGAACTTTGGTCTGGTGTTTGGTAATTGAAGGAGGGAAACGTTCGTGGCTGATGACAAGATGATGGCGCAAATGTGTGAAAAACAGGGGTTTATCGCCGCCCTGGACCAGAGTGGCGGATCAACCCCTGGCGCGCTTGCGCTCTACGGAATTCCTGAGAGCGCCTATAGCGGCGACGACGAGATGTTCAAGCTGATGCACGAGATGCGGGTGCGCATCATCACCGCGCCGGCCTTCGCCGGGGACAAGATCATCGGGGCGATCCTTTTCGAAGCCACGATGGACGGACAGGCTCAGGGGAAATCGGTTCCGGCCTTCCTGTGGGAAGACCGCGGCGTCGTGCCCTTCCTGAAGGTCGATAAGGGGCTCAAAGACGAAGCCGACGGTGTGCGCCTGATGAAGCCCATACCCGGGTTGGACGCGCTGCTTGAGCGTGCAGTGAAACTCGGTATCTTCGGCACCAAGATGCGCTCGGTCATCAACCTGAGTTCGCAATCCGGCATCGCTGCCATCGCTAAGCAGCAGTTCGAACTCGGTGCACAAATCGCGGCACACGGACTCATGCCGATCCTGGAGCCCGAGGTTTTGATCAAGAGTCCGGACAAAGCGGGGGCGGAAGCCATCCTCCGGGCGGAGCTGACCAAAGGTCTCGACGCGTTGCCCGATGGCAGCCGCGTCATGCTCAAGCTGACCATTCCTGAAGTTGCGGATTTTTATCGACCGTTGATTGATCATCCGCGAGTCGCACGGGTAGTGGCCCTCTCCGGCGGCTATACGCGCACCGATGCCTGCAAGCGTCTTGCTGCGAATCACGGCATGATCGCCAGCTTCTCCCGAGCCTTGATCAACGAACTCAAGAAGTCGATGAGCGATAGCGAGTTCGACGCGACGCTGGCGACAGCCGTCGACGAGATCTATCAGGCCTCGGTTGTAAAGCACTAAGGGACTAAGGACTAAGGACTAAGGACTAAGGACTAAGGACTAAGGCGAGCTTTTCGGAAGGCCGCGCTTGACGGATAAGCGCGGCCAACTCCCAGGTGGCCGAGATGGGCAGTGCCGTCCTTTCTGCATGGATATTAACCACTGTCGCTCGGTAACTCGCGCGGCGACGTTCGAGAGGTTCCAGGTCTCCGCCCGCGCCGTCGCGAGCCGTCATCAGTGACCCGAGTACAGCGTGTGATTTTCAATCGGGACCGCGGACGTCGGACCCGCAGGCGCGCCAGCTCCGACAGCGGAGCTATTCTCTACCCCACCGTATGAATCATCGGCGCCAGGAGCCGCGTGGATGCGCGCCTCGGCGGCCTGGACATCGGCGGGATAGTACGGATCGTCTTTTTCCGGGTGATAGCCCGCCTGCTCGAGTTGCACGAGATCGGCCCTGACCTCTGCACGTGTGACAGGTCCGTTTGTCACTTGGTTTGACGTCTGGGCAGACGCGAACGACGGAACCGCGACAACGGTAGCGGCAAATACAGCGCAGATCAACGCTTTCATGATGGTTACCTCGTCAAAGCCAGTGGAATGGTATTGCCCGCGATGAGCAACGCCTGGCTCTCATTTTGAGCGTCCAACCATGACCGCAAGCTGACCTCGGGATTACAGCCGTGTCATCTGCGCTAACTGCGCTAGTAGCCACGGCCCAAAACCAGATTAATTTCTCGCATTTATTCCATTTAAAAAAATTCGCGGACTCTCGCGCCGATTAATTTGCATTTTTTATCGCCTTACCATGTGATCCTTATGCGTACTCGGGTACGCGGCACACTCACGGACCACGATGGCACTATCTGCGAGAAAGCCGGCTATTCCGGCGTTGACGGGCGTGCGGTTTCTCGCGGCTCTTAGCGTCGCGCTCTTTCACCTCTCCTTTCAACTGGCCGCGTCGCTCAACATTCCCACGGGCCATTTTTTCGACAACGCAGGCGAACCGGTCGAATTATTTTTTATGTTGTCCGGATTTATTCTCACCTACACTCATTCGGACGTAAGCACTGTCAATAGGGCCGCAACGAGCCAATTCTACTTGTCGCGATTCGCCAAGATCTATCCCATGTACCTGTTGGGATGGCTTGTGTTCGCGCCGCTGATCTACATCAATCTTGTGTCCCTCCATGGACCCGGCCCCGGGACCTATGCCAGGCTCGCCTTCTATGGCGTGATGTCGATCACCTTGATGCAGGCCTGGATTCCGGCCACCGCCAACGCATGGAACACGCCAGGATGGTCGCTGTCGGCCGAAGCGTTTTTCTATGCGTTGTTTCCGCTTTTATTCGCGTCGCTCAAACACCGCACCGTGCGGGCCCTTATCGCCCTCATCGCCCTATGCTGGTTGATCTCCGTCGTGCCAACCATCGTTGTGTCGATGCTGCCCAAACCATTTTCAACCGTGCAATGGCCGCAGGATGCAGCCAACTTCATGCCCGTATTGAGAATTGCCGAGTTTATCGCCGGGATTTGCATGGGACGCCTGTATCTGGACAGGTCATCGGAACGATCATGGGCCTTTGACCTCGCGGCCGCCCTCGCGCTCGTGCTGGCCGTTGCGGCAATGTTGTTCTCGAACTATCTTCACGCCCGGGTTGTGTTGTTCCCGGTATTTTTTGCACTGCTCTATTGTCTCGCCCGCGCATCCGGCCCGCTTAGCCGCTTGCTAGGAAGCAAAGTGATGGTGCTCCTCGGTGAAGCGAGTTTCGCTTTTTATATCCTGCATGTCCCTTTGTTCAAATACGCAAAAATCGCCGTCCCGAGCGTCGCGACATCTCCATTGCAGTTTTCGATATTCCTCGTCGCTCTAACCGGCGTCTCGATTTTTTGCTATCTATCGATAGAAAAGCCGCTCTGCGCTTACTTGCGTCGTGCGTATAGGACACCGCCCGTAGCGCGCGTCCCTGCCACGCTGCAACGATGACGATGAAGCGCCGCTGCGCTGACCCGCGGGCGACGCAGCCCAGAAGCACTGCGCCTCATCCAAAGGTAGTGGCTGGATTGTGCCCGGCGGACTGGCATTAGAAACTCTTGGGCTTCGGGTGAGCAAGCCGCACCCGAACTTGAAAAAATGCGGAGCAACCCCGGGATTTCATTGCATGACGACGGCGTACGGCGGCGCAAAAAGCGATACGGAGTCCCAAACAGCCGCGAATGAAAGAGTCTGCGTGTCGCAGCCGGTTCCAACCATTTCCTGAACGAAATCGCACCCTACGATCGTCTTTGCCAAGACCATTATCTTTTCCCACTGCTGCGAATCGTCCTGGCGCGACAAGGCGACTCCGGGCAACGTCAACGGATCAACAGCGTGGGGTGCTGACTGTGAAGCTTGGGATGCTGCCTGAAAAGCGTGGGGTGCTGCTTATCACGCGGCGCACGGCACACATTGCAAGATCACCAACCACCGATCCGCTTCGGGCGTGACACGGGTGAACCGACGAAACTCGGCCGACGTGAGCCGCCGCCCGACATTCCACTTAAAGCGTCCGGCCGGCTGTCCCAACGCTCCCGGATCCCGCAACGCACCGTCAGGTCAGGTCAGGTCAGACGCCATGATCGGAGAGAATTTTCAGGTTCCGGATCCGTCGATAGGTCGGATTGTCATGGAGCAAGCGGGCCGTGATGTGCCCAACGGCCGCTTCGCCCAGAAGGTAATCGGGCACGCCCGTGACCGTGTGTTGAGTCACGTGTTTGTCGTAGGTCTCGGGTGTAGCAACCGTGCTGTGAAAAAAATCTACTTCGTAAGTGGCCAAGCGGAACTCCATCAATCGGTTGACGAACATCATACAATTCTTGCTAAGGCAGAGAATTTTTAGCTAAGCGAAAGAGGCGCACTGCGATGGTCGCAGGCGCGGCACGAAAGCCGCGTCCGCTTTGCTAAAAATCCTTTGAGCTAAACCGCTCCGCTGGCGTCCGCTGCTATGGGCGTTGAATCAGGGTGTGATCACCGTGAGAAATCCAAATGACGGTGCTAAGGGCGTCGCGGGAGGCGGCCAAGGCCACATTGTATGCGCATGAGCCTCAGGTCGCATCGCTGAGCGTTCCGAGAGGGAGGGGTAAGCCTCTGGCCTGTACGCATCAGCCATCAGGCCCTAAAGCTTTGTGGCACCCGTCAGCGATCTCATCACCGATCCCATTGCTAATCGCTTAGCCCTTGGCTGCGATTGCTTAGGGTCAAAGCAGTTCGCATCGACTAAGGGTTAACGCGCAATTCACAACAATCCCTTGTTCAGTACGCCCTTAATCAGGCAGCTTGAAGCGCCTAGACTCGAATCACTGAAACGCAAGCGGTTGTTTGCGAAACAACAAAGTCTGGAGCCAAACATCATGAAACTCGTTCATTCACTCATCGTAGCTGCCGTTCTCGCTATTCCGGCCGCATCGTCGTTCGCTCAAGCCAGTGCGGCTTCAAATGGCCCTGTTACTCGCGCTCAAGTGCGCGCCGAACTGGTTCAACTCGAACAAGCAGGCTATAGACCGGGCTCTGGCGACGACACAAGCTATCCGGTACAGCTCCAGGCTGCGGAAGCGCGTGTGGCTGCGCAAAACGGCGCTACGGCCGGTTACGGTGGCGTCGCTGACGGATCGTCGGCATCGGGTAGTTCAGCGGTTAGATCGTTTGGCAGCGACCATGCCGGCACCAAGTCGATCTACTTCGGTCATTAATCTGACCTAGGTCTTTAGGCGCGCTGCATCTGAAGCTGGCCGTTGAGCGACCAAGCTGTGGCGCCCGCACTGGCATCCTCATTCGTAGAAGAAGATGCTGCCGTGCTTGTCCAGGTGTTCGAGGGCCAGGCCCGACCCGCGTACGACACAGGTAAGCGGGTCTTCGGCCACCAGCACCGGTAGCCCCGTTTCCTCGGCCAACAGACGATCGAGATCACGCAGCAGTGCGCCGCCGCCCGTGAGCATCATGCCGCGCTCGGCGATGTCCGCGCCGAGTTCCGGCGGGGTTTGCTCAAGCGCGATCTTGACCGCCGACACAATCTGGTTGAGCGGATCGGTTAGCGCTTCGAGAATTTCGTTGCTGGAGACGGTGAAACTGCGCGGAATTCCTTCTGACAGGTTTCGGCCCTTCACTTGCATTTCCCTCACTTCGGAGCCAGGGAACGCGGAGCCGATTTCCTTCTTGATCCCTTCGGCCGTTTGCTCGCCGATCAGCATGCCGTAGTTGCGGCGGATGTAATTGACGATCGCGTCGTCGAACTTGTCGCCGCCGACCCGCACTGAACCCTTGTAGACAATCCCGCCCAGCGAAATGACGCCTACTTCCGTGGTGCCGCCGCCGATATCGACGACCATCGAGCCGGTTGCTTCGGACACGGGCAAACCGGCGCCGATGGCGGCGGCCATGGGTTCTTCGATCAGGTAGACCTGCGAGGCGCCAGCGCCCTGCGCGGCTTCCTTGATTGCGCGGCGTTCAACTTGCGTGGAACCGCACGGCACGCAGATGATGATGCGCGGCGACGCCGCGAACACCCTGGCTTCGCGCGCCATCTTGATGAACTGCTTGATCATCTGCTCGGTAACGGTGAAGTCGGCAATGACACCGTCTTTCAGCGGGCGGATCGCTTCGATGTTGCCCGGCACCTTGCCGAGCATTTGTTTGGCTTGCTTGCCGACGGCCTGGATGGTTTTCTTACCGTTCGGGCCGCCTTCCTGACGGATTGCCACGACGGAAGGTTCGTCAAGGACGATGCCCTTGCCACGCATGTAGATCAATGTGTTCGAGGTGCCGAGATCAATTGCCAGGTCGGTGGAAAAGTAGCTGCGTAGAAAACCGAACATTCAAAATCCTATTTCGCTTGAGGTCTGGCCCGAGGACACGTCACGTGGAACCCTGTGACGCCAGCGGCGGAAATCACAACTCCAGACGGGCGCGACGGAAACGGTCGCGCGTGCAGGATACTACCGGGACACAATCGACCCGTCTAAACGTGACGGCATGGCTGGCCCGATTTAGGGCGACACGTAAAGATACCTTATAACTCAAGCCATCCAGCGGCGATTGTTGAGGCCTCGGTTCGGGTTCTGATAATGGTGGGGTGCGGAGGCGGTGCTGCAACACGCCGAGTGTTGCGTCCTTCCGCTAATCCTTCGAGATAACGAGCGGATAAAGTCGGCTAAGCGCCTGATTGAATGTCGCTTTGGAGAAAGGCCCGAGATGAGCGTCTAAAAGCCTGCCTTTTTCGTCGTAGAAAAGGGTGGTAGGAAAGCCAACGGCGCCCACTGCTTTCGCGACGGCATGGTCTGGATCGAGGAGCGAATTCCGGATATGCAGGTCACGCGACTGCAGATAGCTGTCAACATGGCCCGCTGTCTCGCCCTGGTTCACAAAGACCAGATGGACATGGGGATGATCGATTTGAGCGCGCGCCAGCACCGGCATCTCTGCCTGGCACGGACCGCACCACGACGCCCATAGATTGACGACAGTCGGGCGCCCATCTGCTGCGGTGAGGGGCTGCGAATCGCCGTTGCGGTTCATCAATGCGATCGCGGGAATGGTTTCGGGGACTTTCGAAAGGTCGACGGCCGCATTCGCCGCACCCCAGGCCAATATGCCTGTTGATAGTGCGATCAGCAGGGGCTTGCGAATCGCGGGTAAGCGAAAGAAAAAGCGCGTTGCCACGCAAAGCCCTCCAAGGATGCCCGCAATGAGGTCGAACCCAAGATCGCGGATGTCGAACATCTTGAGGAAGTCTCCCTGGAAGTCGGGAAAATAGCGAACCACGAACGACAGGCGCGCAACGAGCAGCCCGACCCAGACGCTGCTGAAGATTGCCCGCTGAAGTTTCTCCTCACCGTGACCCACGAATTGCGCCACGGCCAACGCCACCGCGACACCGAACATGAAAATCAACGGATGCATGGGCAATGCAAGTGGCCCGAAATTCATTTGCAGTCCCGTGCTTCTCGCCGTTTATTAGCCATCAAGTTTATTTCCACTGTGTCAGCGCCGTACGCAGATGCCGAGGACATCTGGACGATCGATCCCAAGACACAAGGAAGGTCGAATAATGGGCGCGTGCCGCAAGTGTACGAGATTCATCGCGCCTGCCAGCCGCGATGGCGCATATAAGCGGCTACGGAAATGATCATCAGGGAGAAAACGAGGTTGAGCGCGCCACGATGGCCGTCGCCAATTCAAAAGCGTTATATCACATTTTGACATACCCCTGGCCGGGCGAGCGCACTCGAGCCCGATCAGAACGCGGTCGTCCTTGAGGGCGGCACGAAGATCTTCTACAAATACCTGGCTGCCGCCGCGTATCCAGCTCGATTGGGATGAGATCGAAGGTCTGACAGACACGCTGGGCAAGAACGGCGTGACGAGCAACTATCGTTTCGACCTCGCGGCCGATTACTGTCGACAAGGCAACGCTCAGGCGTACGCGCTATCCGAATATCCTGATCGATGGCAACGCCTCGCCATAATCGCGACGCTTATGCGTGATCGGCCAGCGCTTTCCAAGCTGTGACAGTCTCATGATCGACCGTTCTGGAGCAGGTGACGCAGGCTCAACGTCTACGTCACCGCGCTCGCAGCGCTCAATGATGCGCGTAGACGTTCTTGTCGAGGTAGGCGAGCTGGCCGTCTTGTTCAGCGTGAATAAGCGAACGGTAGACCTGCCCACGAGTCTTCTCCGGAGTCGCCTGCCCATAGGGCGCCGTCCACTGGCCCGCTTGCGCAAGCATCACCGGAGCAGTCGCAGGAGAAGAAGTGTTGGCTGGTGCCGCACTCTGCGCGAATGCAGAGGTTGTGAAAGCCGTTGCAGCGAGTGTGAGGGTGAACAAAAGCGTCTTCATGGCATCTCCTGAGTATTTGAAAAAGCTCGATATCGATAGGACATCGATTTATTTGAGCAGGTTCAGGTTAGCGAAATCACCTTATCCAGCGGGCGGCTTTAACGTGAATCTTTTTTCATTTACCCGCCCGCGTCAGCATCCCGTAAAGACTATGCAAGCTGAAGCGCCCTTTAGCTGTAGTGCGCCCACTCTAAATAAAACTTCATCTTCGTCAGAGGGTTGTTTAAGAAATTCGAATCAACCGACGCAGACAATGGCAGGACCTTACTCGTCGGAGCGTCGCGATGTACCAAATGCTGTCGGTTGAAAAAATTGAAGAGAGAGGCCATCAGGCCGTACGGTTCAACGTCGGATCAAGTGCTGCGATGCTCGACGTGAAGGATGTCGATGCGCTGATCGAAACCCTTGGACGGATGCGCTCCGCTCTCTCCCCGTCACCGCCGACAGAGCCGTCTCTCACGCACGAATACCCGATCGAGATCGATCCGTGCTGGTATATCGATACAAATCCGCTTTTCGACGGTGTAGTGCTTCTGTTGAGACATACGGGCCTGGGCTGGACGGGATTTGCGATTCCCCAAGCAAGTTTGGAGCGCCTGCAGGAAGCGATAGTCCGCCCCGTTCAGCACTCGTTCGAAGTGAGCCGCTTGCCTAGTTGAGCTACGCCCGGCAGGTCCGGGCTCGATGCATCAAAAAGGCGCAGCCATGAGCTGCGCCTTTGACAATGCCTGAAGTGTCTACATGCCCTTCAGCTCGCGGTGACCAGCACAATATGCCAGTCACCGCAGCAGCCCCCTTAGAATCGGTGCCGCATGCCAACTGTGACCGCTACCTGCTGATCGGTCGTCGACGGGCTCACGCCATTGATGGCAGCATCGCCCAGCAGCCCGCCATCACCGCCTGACGCATGTTGATAAACGCCTTCAACATACACGTCGGTGCGCTTGCTCAACCCGTAGTCTGCCAGCAAGGAGAACTGGTGGTATTTCGGCTTCGTATCGCCCGTGTTGGTACTGAACGATCCATTCGTGAACGTGTATGCCCCCGCAAGACTCAGCGCCGGTGTCAACGCGTAGCGGGTATTGAGTTCATAGTTATCGAAGCGCAGACTGTTGCCCGACAACGCGCTATAGCCGTCGTTTGTGTTGATGGCGTCAAGACCATCGAGCTTGGTGTGGGTGTACACCAGGCCGACAGTCGCCGGACCGAACGCGTAGTTCACGCCTGCGCCGAACGTACGCTGGCGCGCAGCGACAAACGGTGCAGTGTTGTCAGCCGGGGACACCGCTCCGCCGGGGTTGCCACCGTTGCCAGGATTGTTGATCTGCAGGTAGGACGTGGCAATACTCAACGGGCCATTGGCGTAGGATGCGCCTGCGCTGTAAGCACGGTTATCGGAAAACGATCCAGCCTTGTTCGAGAAGCCATACAGCCCGCCAAACTTAAAGCCCGAATAATTGGCGCTTTCGTACTTCACCGAGTTGTTGATGCTGAAGCTGCTGTCGAGGTTGTCGTTGTCGAACGGGTGAGCGGCCAGGTTGTTGCCAAGGTCTTGACCCGCAGCCGAAAGCGGCGCGACGTAATCGACGGTCGAGTCATACTGCTTGCCTAGCGTCACCGTTCCATATTGGTTCGACTGCACGCCGACATAAGACTGCCTGCCGAAGATTTCATTGGGTTGCGTCAATGCGCCGTTGTTGACGTTGAAGCCGCTCTCCAACTTGAAGATGGCGTGCATTCCGCCGCCCAGATCTTCACTGCCCTTCAGGCCCCACAAGGTGTTGCTGACGGTACCGCTGCCAACGCCCCACGACTGACCGGACGATGCCGAGCCCGGCACGTGTGAATTGTTTGCGTAGACCACGCCTGCGTCGATTACGCCGTACAACGTGACGCTGCTCTGAGCGTGAGCGGTGCCAGCC
>NZ_JBAUSA010001418.1:0-5005 GCF_049581465.1 Caballeronia sp.
GTGGCGCTAAGCCTCTACACCGCGCTGACCGCGGCACCGCTCGCGGTCCATGTTCGCATTCCCGGTTATCCCGCCGACCGGCCGGGACTACCGCAAACCATGCAAGGCCTGCACGTTGAAGCTGCCGGATTCAAGGCGGACGAACGCCTGTGGCCCAAGGCCGACAACGCGTTCGGGGGTTATCAGTTACTGCTTGAATACTTCACGGTCCCCGAGAAATTCATGTTCGTGGATCTCGTGGGACTGGACATGCAATCGATTCCCCAAGCCGCTCCGTACTTCGACGTCGAGATCGTTCTTGCCCAGCCGTACCCCGACGACATGCGCTTCACGGCAGAAAACGTTCGGCTCTTTTGCACGCCGATCATCAACCTGTTCAAGATCCAGGCCGATCCGATCACGGTCTCGCATTTCGAAACCGAGTATCGGGTGCATACGGTGAAGGCGCGCGGTGATTTTGTGGAAGCGTATTCAGTCGACTCGGTCGTCGGTTTTGAAAGCTCAAACGGCTCGCGTTTTGAGTACGCGCCGTTTGCATCGTTTCGTCATCGCGGCGGCATGTTGCGCCATGAGATGCCGGAGCGATACTTTCATACCCGTGCACGACGCGGACCATCCGGGCGGTTCGACACGTGGGTCGTATTGGGCGGACATGCATGGGAAGGCGAGACCACGGTGCCTGAGGAAACGCTATCGCTTTCGGTGACGGGCACCAACGGCATGCTGCCGCGCAAGGGCCTGCGCGAAGCGAGCATCAACCGCACCCGTGGCGGCTTTACGAACGTGGCATCGGTGAGAAACCTCACCGCGCCGACCTTGCCCGTTTATCCGCCGACAGGAGACCGTTTTCATTGGCGCGTGTTGTCCCACCTGGCACCGAACTATCTATCGCTACTCGATGCAGAGATCCTGCGCGGCAGTCTTGCACTCTATGACTGGACCGATGGAGAACTGAACCGGCGGCGTATCGAAGCGATCACTGACGTCAAACATCGCCTCCTGCAAAAGCTCGTCAAGGGTGGTTTGCTGCGCGGCGTGGAAATCGAAGTCACGCTTAACGGCGACAAGTTTGCGGGCGACGGCGATCTTGCATTGTTCGGCGAGATGCTCAATCGCTTCCTCGCGCTGTACGCAACGATGAATATCTATACGAAACTGGTTGTTGTCTCGTTACCGAGTGGACGCCAGACGACGTGGCCCGATAACAAAGCGGAAGGGGCGCCGTTTTGAACGCGCCTCATCGAGAGTTTCCGGTGCTTGAGAACCGCGTGTTGCTGCCCGCTTTGCTGCAAGATGCAACACGCATGAACTTCATGCGCTTTTGTGAGCTGCTTGAACTGGCTGCACCCGATCTGCCGTCGCTCGGCTCAACCGATTCACCGGCAAACGAACCGGTGCGGTTCCGCTCGCGCGCTCGACTCGGATTTCCGAATCGGGAAATCGACGCAGTCGAGTATCACTATGACGACCGATCGAAACCACCGGCGATCCGCACGACGTTCCTCGGGCTGTATGGCGTGGATGCACGCGTGCCCTCGTATTTCATCGATGAAGTCGCGCAGAATCGCGACGGCGCCGAACCGTTGTCGGCCTTCCTGGACTTGTTCCATCATCGGCTCGCGACGCTGTTTTATCGGACGTGGCGCAAGTATCGATTCCCCGTAGGCTTCAAACGAGGTGGCACCGATGACATATCGCGCTGCCTGGTCAGTCTTGTCGGACTAGGCATTGGCAACGCGGGCATCGAGCAGAAAATCGGCACACGCAAGCTGCTGTCGATGCTTGGACTCGCCAGTCAGCGCACGCGCACGGCTGAGGGACTGGCGGGCGTGCTGCAACATGCTGTGCCCGACGCGACGATTACGGTGACCGAGTTTCATCCGGTATGGATTCAGTTAAACGTGTTTGAGGCGACAGCGCTTGGCGAAAACTGCGTGCTGGGGCGTGGCTTCTACGATCGCGGCAATTGCGCGCGCGTCGTGATCGCACCGACAACACCCGAGTCGGTGTTGGGCCTGACACCCGGACGTGAGGTCCATGCCGAGATCATGGCGCTGCTGCGCTTCTATCTCGGGTACGAAGCGAACGCACATCTGGAGATGCATGTCTCGCCCGACCTGATGCCCCGCGCCGAGCTTTCCTCCGATCAACTGTGCCTTGGATATACGACCCAACTCGCTGAACCCAAGCGGCCCTATGGAACCGGCGCCGTCACCCGCGTGCAACTTGGCGGGTGGAACGGTCGAACCGCTAAGACTTACACGACACATTAGAACAATGGAATGCAAACATGAATCCCACGATGATCCGGTTGATCCATCAAACGCGACTCGCCGCCGTGGTGTGCGCAATCCTTACTATCGCGGGCTGTGGTGTGGCCCAGTCCGTGAGAACAGGGACAGTGGACGCGGCGAAATGGGCATTCACCACCCAAGTCAAAACCATGAACCTCGACCTTATGAGCCGGTCGTCGTTGAACACAAGCGGCGCGGGCCAATCGCTGTCGACGGTACTCCGGGTCTATCAAATCAAGACACCGCAGGCATTCGGGCAACTGGACTACGCGCAGTTGCAAGGCAATGATCTGGATGCGCTGCAACCCGATCTGCTAAGCACGACAGACGTCGTGCTACGGCCTAACGCAAACGCCAGCATCAGCGAGCCGATGAACGACGACGCGGAGTACGTCGCTATCGTCGCATTCTTCCGCGACGACGGACGTGATTCGAACTGGAAGCTGGTGGTGCCGAAGAAACAGTGGAAGGCGACCGATCCCGTGAAGGTCGAGGTGCGCGATAACTCGCTGCAACTAGCGGGGATGAATGCGACTGCGGTGAAGCGATACACGTCACAGCCAAGTTCCGCGCCGCCCGACGCATCAAAGCCGGTCAATCAGCGTGCGAAAGGCGCGACCGCGAAGGATGACTGGTTGCAGCCCGGATGACCCTCAACTCTGATCCGAGTGTTGCCTTCACGGCCTCCCGGCGCAGCATTCCTGTGGGTGACCAACTTTTCCTGACTGATCATGATTAAACCCGTAATTGGTAGCACCGGCTTCATCCCGCGTGACCACCGACCTAATGCACCCATGCGTCGCCAGTTGACTAGAAGCGAGATAGATCGGAATTTTTCCCCGATCGGCTTGGCGATCAAGCAAGCGATCATCACCTCCGTGCTGGCCATCGAGCATCGTTTTGACCTGCTGCCGATTCCGGTACGGTATCGGGCTTCGGGCGCGATCGACGCGTGGACTTCCGTTCGACGTCTGGCGGGCAGCGATGGCGCGAAGTTCTCGGCGGCACTAGCTGATCCGCGCGGTGGCGTCATGGACCTGCGACGTGATCTGGATGACCTTGTGACGCGTTGTCTAGGCGACCCGCCGCACGATGAAAGTGAACGTGAGTTTTCCGACATCTACACCCGAAGTGCGATCAGTCAAGCCTTCTGGCTTAGACGCGGAGCGTTGTACGAGCCGACCGCCGCGCTGCATCGTCTGCTTGAAGTAAGCGATATCGCCAGCGACGTCCCGTTGTCGCAGCTGCGCTTGCCTGCGCCTGCTATTTGTATCGTGCCGGAACCGGCGCTGCGGGACCGCCGCGATGGTTTTAAAGCCGTGATGGTGTTCGAGCACTGTGCTCCAAGCGGTTGGGACGAGCACGCGCGATGGCTCACGTTTTGTGTCTGGCCGCATGAGGACTTGCCCCAGCCGCTGCTCGACGTGAAAACCTTAAGTCTCTATGCTGGCGCCGACAGCGGATCGGTCGAACAGGTCTTCACCCACTTGTGTGAGCGTTACGGTTTGGAGGGTGAGGCTCTGGCCTTTTGGCAGCGCGTCCTCGACTACGTAGTTAAGGTTCTGCTTTACCTCTCGCTGGACGTTGCCCCTGTTATTCACGAGCGACCCTATAGCACGGCTCCACGCAAGCCCGCAGCCTTGGGCAAACGCAAACGTCTTGAGCAGGCTGTCGCGAGGGAAAGCCTCTACGACCGCTACGTGGTCGGCCCAGCCGCGCTCCCCGAGCAGTCAGAGCCAAGCAGCAGTGAGGGCAGCGATCGGGAAGTGCGTGCGCACTGGCGGCGAGGACACTTTCGCATGCAAGCCCACGGACCAGCGTCTGCGCAACGCAAGCTAATTTTCGTCATGCCGGTATTGGTTCGGGCTGATCGTCTGGGTGTGGATGCCGCGACATAGGGCTTAAGCCAACGAGCGAGCGAAGCTGTCATCTCTGTGATCGATGTTGCGACTGGAGGGAGATTCATGCGTCGTCTGCCGTCACTCATTGTTTTACGATTTTTTGAAGAAACCGCGCAGCATCCAAGTTTCAATCGAGCCGCCGCGGCGTTGTGCGTCACACAAGGGGCGGTAAGCAGACAGATCAGACTACTTGAAGGATCACTCGGGGTTGACCTGTTTGAACGCGACCATACGGGCATCTGTCTCACATCAGCCCGCATCGCGCTTTTGCCGTGTTTGACGGAAGCGTTCGACATGATTGAACGGGGCACAATTCACCTATCCGCAGAGCGCGAACCCCGACGGCTCGTGGTGTCGTTGCCGCCTACTTTCGCCACTCAGTGGTTCTCACCGAGAGTCGGTCAGCTTTCAGCGCAACTCGCTGGCGTCGACCTATCGCTTCGGACGCAACCAAACGACGGTTGCCACTGTGTCGTGCGGTTCGGGCAGAGCGCACTTGCCACAGGCCAATCAGAGTTGCTTATGGCTGAGCGCAATACGCTGGTAGTCGCGGCGAAGTCTCCTGGCCGAAGCATCCAGTCACTGCTGGGCACGCAGCCAACGCTGCACGTATTGCATGATGAGCGGCGCTTGCCGCTGTGGCGAGACTGGTTAGCTCACGCAAACCTCCCCGTGCACTATGCCAACGGCGGAATAGAGTTCTCAAATTTGGCGCAGGCGATTGAGGCGGTCAGGTGTGGCGTCGGCCTAGCCATCGTCGATCTGAACATGATCACTAGTGAGCTAAACGAAGACATGCTGCGGCGCGTA
>NZ_JBAUSA010001419.1:0-7728 GCF_049581465.1 Caballeronia sp.
TTATTCAAGAGCGCGAATTTCGAGCCGAACTCATCCACCTGCACAGAGTGATCGATGACCAGATCAACCGGCACGAGCGGATTGATTTTCATCGGATCGCCGCCGGCGCGCTTCATCGCGGCGCGCATGGCGGCCAAATCCACCACGCACGGCACGCCGGTGAAATCCTGCAGCACGACGCGCGAGACGACGAACGGGATTTCATCGGTACGATCCGCGACCGGCTTCCAGTTCGCCAGTTGCTTGATGTGCTCTTCGCCGATTTTCTTGCCGTCGTAGTTGCGCAGCACCGATTCCAGCACGATGCGGATCGACACCGGCAGGCGTTCGATCTTGACGTTCAGCGCCTTTCCGAGCGCGGGCAACGAGTAGTACTTGCCTTTGCCGGAACCGCTATCGAATTCCTTCAGCGTTTTATGGAGATTGTGGGCCATGTTTTATTTTCCTTTGCTTAAACGAGGAAATACCTTCGAAACGTTTTTACTAAAGCGTGTGACGAACGCGGAATAATTCAGTTAAATCACGTACAAATCGACGTATTCATTGACCGGCATGGCTTCGAGCGCTGCCTGGTCCAGCGATACCGCCAGGATCGCCTGCTGTTGCTTGCCCGGGAAACGTCGTGCGAGGTTGGTCTTGAACTTCTCCACCAGCAACGGAATGCCGTCTTCCCGGCGACGCTTGTGGCCGATCGGATATTCGACCACGACTTCATCGAATGTACTGCCGTCGGTGAATTCGACCGTCAGTGCATTGGCGATCGAACGCTTCTCCGGATCGTGATAATCCTTCGTGAATTGCGGGTCTTCCACGCATTCCATCTTCGCGCGCAACACGTCGATGCGCGGATCTTTCGCTACGGCATCCTCATAATCCGACGCTGTCAGGCGACCGTACAGTAGAGGCACGGCGATCATGTACTGGATGCAGTGATCGCGGTCGGCGGGATTATCGAGCGGACCCTTTTTATCGATGATGCGAATCGCCGCTTCGTGCGTGCGGATCGTGATCTTTTTCACGTCCTCCGCGCTCTTGCCCGTTGCCTTCAATTTGTCATGCAGCGTCACAGCCGCTTCCACTGCCGTCTGCGAGTGGAACTCCGCCGGAAACGAAATCTTGAAGAGCACGTTTTCCATCACGTATGAACCGTACGGGCGCTGGAACTTGAACGCGTTGCCCTTGAAGAGGACATCGTAGAAGCCCCACGTCTTGGCGGTCAGCACCGACGGATAGCCCATTTCGCCGGTCTTCGCGATCAACGCGAGACGCACGGCGCGAGAGGTGGCGTCACCTGCGGCCCACGATTTGCGCGAACCCGTGTTCGGTGCGTGCCGATACGTGCGCAGCGAATGTCCATCGACGAATGCCAGGGACACCGCATTGATCAACTCGTCGCGCGTGAGGCCGATCATCTGGCCGACTACCGCAGTGGACGCCAGTTTCACGAGCAGCACGTGATCGAGGCCGACCTTGTTGAACGAGTTCTCCAGCGCGATACAGCCTTGAATTTCATGCGCCTTGATCATGCCGATCAGGACGTCTTTCATCGTCAGTGGCTTTTTCCCGGTGGCGACGGCGTTGCGCGACAGCCAGTCGGCCGTGGCCAGGATGCCGCCCAGGTTATCGGACGGGTGGCCCCATTCCGCGGCAAGCCACGTGTCGTTGAAGTCGAGCCAGCGGATCATCGCGCCGATGTTGAACGCGGCCTGAACCGGGTCGAGCTGGAATGAAGTGCCCGGCACCTTGGCGCCATTGGGGACGATCGTTCCTGGCACGATCGGTCCCATCAGCTTGGTGCAGGCGGGGTAAGTCAGTGCTTCGAGTCCGCAACCGAGCGTATCGATCAGGCAATTGCGCGCAGTGTCGAGCGCCAGCGTGCTGTCGATCTTGCAATTGAGAACGTAGTCGACGATATCGACCAGTACGCGGTCCGGATCAGGCCGGACATTTGAAATCGGTGCGGACATCGAGAGTTTCCTAAATAAAACTTACTTCTTGATCAGTTCGTTCGATTGCGTAGGAGCCGGGGTGCCCATTGCGGTCATTTCAGCCGTCTTGCATTCGTCGGCGAGACGCGAACCGTCCTTGTCGGAGAACAGCATTGCCTTGGTCGGAATCACGACCAGGTCCAGACCCGATGCGGCGTCGTGGAAGCGGTCAGCCCCCGTCGTCGTGTCCTCGCGCGGCAATTGATACGACTTCTGGGCCCAGTTCACCGTGACGATCTGGTCACGCTTCATGTCGCCTTTCAGGAAGAAAGCCAGGCCTTCGTTACACGCCCATTTAGTCGAGCCTTCCGGAACCGGATCGGTCTTGGCCGCAGCGGCAGCTTCGGTCTTGGGCTTGCGCTTGATCAGGCGCTTGGCCGGAGCGGGGCGGCGAGCCTGCGCTTTTGTCGCGGCCGTAGCGGAAGCAGCGGTGGTTTGGGCGAGCGCGCTCGTGGTGGCGAGCATGCCTGTCGTGGATAGGGCGCCGATTACGGCAGCGATCAAAAATTTGTTCATCAGTGGCAGCCTTTCTAAAATCGTTTAATGTTCAATCGGGGCCGAAACAGCAAAATCTTTCGCGGTGAAATGATCTGCTGCATTGGCCCTTTTTTGCGAGACCGCGGGCCGGTTTTGGCCATCCGGCACACGCAGCGCGCTATTTTCGCTTATTTAGAGACAAGAACTTGAGATTTTCCGGTCCCGTGTAATTTGCGCTTGGCCGGATGATCTTGTTGTCGATACGTTGCTCGATGATGTGCGCGCTCCATCCCGCGGTGCGGGCGATCACGAACAGCGGCGTGAACATGGCGGTCGGCACGCCCATCATGTGATACGACACGGCGCTGAACCAGTCGAGGTTGGGGAACATTTTCTTCGCGTCCCACATCACCGTTTCCAGGCGTTCCGCGATATCGAAGAGCTTGGTGTCGCCGGCTTCCTTCGAGAGTTTCTTCGCGATCTCCTTGATCACCTTGTTACGCGGATCGGAGATCGTGTACACCGGGTGGCCGAAGCCAATCACGACTTCCTTTGCTTCCACGCGTTGACGGATGTCGGCTTCGGCTTCGTCCGGCGTTTGATAGCGCGACTGGATCTCGAAGGCAGCTTCATTTGCGCCACCGTGCTTCGGGCCCCGCAACGCGCCAATACCGCCGGTCAGCGCCGAGTAGATGTCCGAGCCCGTGCCCGCGATCACGCGGCACGTGAACGTGGACGCATTGAATTCATGCTCGGCGTAGAGGTTCAGGGAAGCGTGCATGGCGTCGATCCACGATTTCGACGGCGCCACGCCATGCAGCAGATGCAGGAAGTGGCCGCCGATGGAATCGTCGTCCGTCTCGACTTCGATGCGCTTGCCGTTATGCGAATAGTGGTACCAGTAGAGCAGCATGGAACCGAGCGAAGCCATCAGGCGATCGGCGATATCTTTCGCGCCCGCGATGTTGTGGTCGTCCTTCTCGGGCAGCAAAGTGCCGAGCACGGAGACGCCGGTGCGCATCACGTCCATGGGATGTGCGGACGCGGGAATCCACTCCAGCGCCGCCTTCAGGTTCGCGGGCAATCCCCGCAACGCCTTGAGCTTGGTCTTGTAGGCCTTGAGTTCGACGACGGTCGGCAACTTGCCGTGCACGAGCAGATACGCGATCTCCTCGAACTCCGACGCGCCTGCAATATCGAGGATGTCATAGCCTCGATAATGCAAGTCGTTGCCCGTCCTGCCAACGGTGCATAACGCAGTATTGCCCGCCGTCACGCCAGACAGCGCAACCGATTTCTTGGGCTTGAAACCGCCTGCGGCGGGTGCTTCCTTGCTGGAAATATCGCTCATTCGACCCAGTCTCCTGATAGAGGCACGCTATTCATCTTGTGAGAAGAGCGTCTTTGCGCTCTCGGGCAGGACTTGCGCCGCCGCTTTCGCGCGCCGCAGTACGGACCAGTAATATCGATAGCTCGCACGATCATGCAGCGTGTCCCGATAACGCGTCGGTCCCCACTGCACGTCCTGCGCCGCCAGCAGAATCTCAGCCGCGGTCGCCACTTCGTCGCTGCGCGGGAGGAAGGCGTCGACGATCGGCTGGATCTGATCCGGATGAATACTCCACATGCGCGTGTAGCCGAACTCGTTGCGGGCCCGCTGGGCATCGGTGGCAACCACGCTCATATCACGTACTTCCGTCGATACATTATGCGACGCCACCTTGCCATGAGCGTGACAAGCTGCCGCGATCTCGAGCTTTGCGCGTCGCACGAGCGGGTGATCGAACTGGCCGGGCGAGCGCATGGCGGTATCGGGGATCGCGCCGTTATGCGCGGACACGAAGTCCATCAAGCCGAAACTCAACGCCTCGACGCCGGGTAGCGCGGCCAATTCAAAGACTTCCGCCAGCGCGCCGTGCGTTTCGATCAGCAGATGACAGGCAATGGCGTGCTTAATACCCAATTCGCACCGCGATGCTTCGATGAACTCGATCATCTCGGCCGCCTCGAAGACGCTGCGAATCTTGGGCAACACAATATACGCGGGCGCCTTCCTGGCGGCGCGCAGGATGATGCGCACGTCGTCGCGCCAGGCGCGGTTCTGGAAGTCGTGAATGCGCACGCCCACGCGCCCGAACTTGTCGTCCTCGCTGCCCAAAAACGACGCCACCAGTTCCGCGTGCTCGACTTCCTGGCCGATCTGCGCGCCGTCCTCGCAATCAAGCGTGATGTCGAAAACGGGACCGAGTCGGGCCTGCAGCGCGAGCGATTTCCGGATCAACTTCTCGCTGCCCGCGTAGTGGTCGCAGGGTGGCATGACTGCGGGGGGCACTTCGCCTTCAAACAGCACTTCGGCGGGGGTGAGAGCGCGCATCGATCGTCGGCGTCGGATTAAGTGTGAGGTGGAACGGCGGATTCGGCTGCGCTTTTTTGAAGCTTGAAAAACGCAATCGAATCAACCGCGAGCGTCTTTTCGTTCGACAAGACGCTCGCGCAAGACTAAAACCGCTTACTTGCCGAGCAAGTGCGCGACGCCGTCGCGCTCTTCCAGCAATTCATTGAGCGTGCCCGTCATCTTTTCACGCGAGAACGCGTCGATTTCCAGACCTTCCACGCGTTTGTACTCGCCGTTTTCGCACGTCACCGGCACGCCGTAGATGATGTCTTCGGGGATTTCATACGAACCATCGGACGGAATGCCCATGGTGACCCACTTGCCGTTCGTGCCGAGGATCCAGTCATGCACATGGTCGATTGCAGCATTGGCCGCCGATGCCGCCGACGACAGCCCGCGCGCTTCGATGATCGCCGCGCCGCGCTTGCCGACCGTCGGGATGAACGTGTTGCGGTTCCATTCGTCGTCGCTGATCAGCTTGGTGAGCGACTCGCCTTCCACGGTGGCGAAGCGGAAATCCGGGTACATGGTCGGGGAGTGATTGCCCCACACGGCCAGCTTTTCAATCGATGCCACCGGCTTGCCCGACTTCGCAGCCAGTTGCGACAGCGCGCGGTTGTGGTCGAGACGCAGCATGGCCGTGAAGTTCTTCTTCGGCAAATCCGGCGCCGACTTCATCGCGATATACGCGTTCGTGTTGGCCGGGTTGCCCACCACGAGCACCTTCACGTCGCGACTAGCGACTTCGTTCAGGGCCTTGCCTTGCACCGTGAAGATTTCAGCGTTGGCGGACAGCAGGTCCTTGCGCTCCATGCCTTTCGAACGCGGACGCGCGCCGACCAGCAAGGCCACGTCGGCGTCCTTGAAGGCGACCTTCGGGTCGTCGGTAATCACCACGCCCGCGAGCAACGGGAATGCGCAGTCTTCAAGTTCCATCACGACGCCCTTGACGGCGGCTTGCGCGACCGGAAGGTCTAGCAACTGAAGGATGACCGGCTGGTCCTTGCCAAGCAAATCGCCATTGGCGATGCGAAACAGCAGCGAGTAACTGATTTGACCTGCGGCGCCTGTGACAACAACGCGCTTTGCGGACTTAGCCATTGAGAACACTCCTGAACGGTGCGTGAAACGCTAGGGAAAGCGCCATTTTAGGCGCGTTACGCGAAGCGTTGATGAAAGCGTGAGGGTCGAGACGCGCGGGCTGCGCTGGATCAGCCGATGGCACCGCCCGATGGCGCACATCGGCGCACATCCCATCGGCGTTTCCGGCCGCATGCCGGCGGGCGCGACTCGATCTCCATGCTGGAAATCCGGCCCTTTGAGCTTGGAGTTTGCGCTAGATGTGCGCCCGATCAGCGCCTGGGGCGTCGCGTATTTCGGAGGGGCACGCGAGCCGCGAGCGCGATGCACTCGCTTTTCGCTGCGCGAACACGAAATCCGTTCGGCTTGGAGCGATGAGCGGAGGGCAGTCTTGAAAGGTCAACCTGCGCCGGACTGCTCTCCGGCCACGCCTTCAACGACAGGCGCAATGTCCTGCAAACCCTTGCTCGCCAAGGAGTGTAGGAGTCGCGGAGATCAAAGTCAACAGTATCTTATGTCTTATATAAGACATAGGAATCAGCGGGAAAGCTCTGGACGGGGCGCGGGCCTTTATGATGAAATGCGCGGATGAATCCAAACCCAGCGGGCAACGCGAACTCTCCCGGCGGACCGGGCGTGACGGAAGTCGCGTCGGCGTCGTCGCCGACGTTCAGCCCGTTGTACCAGCAGATCAAGGCGTTGATCACGCAGGGGCTCGAATCGGGCGAATGGAAGCCCGGAGAACTCATCCCCAGCGAAGTCGAACTGGCGGTGCGCTACAAGGTGAGCCAGGGCACGGTGCGAAAAGCTATCGACGAACTCGCCGCCGACAATCTCCTGGTTCGCAAGCAAGGTAAGGGTACGTTCGTTGCGACGCACAACGAAGATCGCGTACAGTTCCGCTTCTTGCGCCTGTTGCCGGAAGACGGCGACCTGCATCCGCACGTCAGCCGGCTGCTGGAATGCCGGCGCTTGCGTGCGCCTGCTGAGATTGCGCGGCAGTTGGACCTGAAACCCGCCGATCCGGTAGTCTGTATCAAGCGGCTGCTCCAGTTCGATGACGTCACTACGGTGTTCGACGAAATCTGGCTACCCGGCATGGTCTTTCGTGGTCTTACGGCCGAGCGACTGGCAGATTACAAAGGCCCGCTTTATGCCATGTTCGAAACCGAGTTCGGCACGCGGATGATCCGGGCGTCGGAAAAGATCCGGGCAGTGGGTGCCGATTCCGTCGTCGCGGAATTGCTCGGTGTGGAAATGGGTTCGCCGCTGCTTTCGGTCGAGAGGGTGTCATACACGTATGGAGATCGACCGGTTGAAGTACGGCGTGGGTGGTATGTCACGAATGGCTATTACTATCAGAACGATTTGAGTTGAAAAGAACGTGAGAAGTAACGTGAGAAGCAACGTGGCAAGCGCTTCGCCGTCGCCGCGCAAGGCCGCTGGAAAGGCGTTCTAACGCGATTTGGAAAAGCTTGTTGTGTATCGTTTCGCTGCAGCGCGTTATAAAAAGGCGCTAAAATCGCGGACTAGTGTGATAACAAAGTTGGGGTCTAGCATGGCTGAAGCCGTAAAAAAACCAAGGCCTGAGTACCGGAATATCGGAATTGCTCAGTTAGCGTCTTATCGCTTGCCACTAGCGGGAAAGGTTTCGATCCTGCATCGCATCAGTGGCTTGCTGCTATTCATATCGTTGCCATTTCTGCTTTACTTGCTGGACCAGAGCCTGACGTCGGAAATCTCCTTCGACACCTTCAAGGGCTTTCTCGCTAATCCCCTCATCAAGAT
>NZ_JBAUSA010001420.1:0-2826 GCF_049581465.1 Caballeronia sp.
GACGCGCATTCAACATCTGATTCAACCGCTCAATCGACGCAAAGACAGGCCGCCCCATGACGACTCGCACAGTCGCAATCGATGCAACGCCATCGACATTCGTCTTCGATCCGCTAAGGACGGCGCTTGTCATCATTGACATGCAGCGTGACTTCATCGAGCCGGGCGGGTTCGGCGAGTCGCTTGGCAATGATGTTTCATTGCTCGGCGCAATCGTGCCGGCGGTGGTCGAATTGCTTGCTCTTGCTCGCCTGCAAAACTGGTTTGTCATCCACACGCGCGAATCGCATCTGCCCGATCTCTCGGATTGCCCGCCCGCCAAACGAATGCGCGGCGCACCTGATGCGCGCATCGGCGATGTCGGACCCATGGGGCGCATTCTCGTGCGCGGCGAACCCGGCAACGCGATTGTCGATGCGCTTGCGCCCGTGGCTGGCGAGCTTGTCATCGACAAACCCGGCAAGGGCGCGTTCCATGCCACCCCGCTGTCGGCCGAGCTAGCCGCGCGTGGCATCACGCATCTCTTCTTTGCCGGCGTGACGACTGAAGTTTGCGTTCAGACATCGATGCGTGAAGCCAACGACCGGGGCTATGATTGCTTGTTAGTGGAGGATGCCACCGCCAGCTATTTTCCGGCATTTAAGCTTGCGACAATCGACATGATCCGATCGCAGGGCGGCATTGTCGGATGGACCGCGCCTTTAAGCGCCTTGGCCAAGGTTAAGGATGCTTAAAGCGCTTAGGACATAAACAGTTCCCAAGGACCTTGATCATGGACGTGAACAGGCCGGAGGTGATGGCCCAGGTGTGCGCGGCATTTGTTGACTATGAGCGGGCTTTGGTGGCGAACGACATAGACGTGATGAACGACTTGTTTTGGCATGCGCCGCAAACCGTGCGCTATGGGATTGCGGAAATCCAGCATGGCGGTGACGCGGTGCGCGCGTGGCGCGCGCTCTGTGAACCGGTTGCGCCGTCACGCCGGTTGCATCGTACCGTGGTCACTACGTTCGGCACTGACTACGCGACGGTCAGCACCGAATTCACCAACGACACCACGCCGTTGCTAGGGCGGCAGATGCAGACATGGGCGAGGATTGGCACGTCGTCCGATGGGCGTCACGGCTGGAAAATCGTGGCCGCGCACGTCAGCATGATGCCCCCGCCGTAAGGGTCGATAATAAGAGGAAAGGAGGCTGAGCACGATGGTTTCAAACGCTGCTGTGGTGCCTGGCATGCTTGGCGTTGCCGATATGCCAAACAGGCCGAGTGCTGCCAACCCACTGGCGGAACAGGTTTATCAGAAGCTCAAGACCGATATCTTCCACTTCCGGCTGTTCCCGGGTGACCGCTTTTCGGAGAACGCGATTGCGCAGCACTACGGCGTGTCGCGAACGCCGATGCGCGATGGTTTGTTCAGGCTGCAGCGCGAAGGTTATTTGGAAGTGGGATTTCGGCGCGGCTGGAAAGTCGCCCACATCAACTTCGATCAGCTTGACCAGCTATACGACTTGCGCATTGTGCTGGAGGTTGCGTCGATCGAGCGAATTGCCAGCATTGGGGCGACCCATGCGGCGGTGGATGCATTGAAGGCCATCTGGTGCGTCGCGCCGGACGAACGCGAAAGCGATCCGGTGATCATGTTTGAAATGGACGAGGACTTTCATCGACGTCTCGTCGCGGCGACCGGTAACGCTGAAATGCTGCGTGTGCATAACGAAGTAACCGAGCGAATCCGCATTGTGCGCCGACTCGATTTCCTTAAGCCGCACCGAACCAGCGCGACTTATGACGAGCATTCGACCATGCTGACTCTTATCGAGCGTGGCAAGGTGACGGAGGCAACCATTCTCTTGCGCGCGCACGTCACGCAGAGCAAGCTCGAGGTCCGCAAGATTACGCTTTCCATGTTAGCCGCCGCGCGCGACATCAAGCTGCCGTTCGTTTCCTGAGGTGCTCCGGGGCGCGGATATTGCGGACCTATGACGGCTTGTTTCGTTATGGTTAAGATATGCAACGCGTGCCTGCTGGCTTGCCATTGCATCAGGGCGAGGTCACGGGTACGTAACGACACATGCTTTTCCCGCACGACAAATGTGGCGGGTGCCAACGGCGCCACCGTTCCGAAGAAAACCGTTTTTCGTGGAGAATCTCGTCATGTTTAAAACGCGGATGGCTGCGATCGCTCTTGTCGTCTCTATTTCGCTTACCGCACTGACTGCACCGGTCGCAATGGCACAAGCCTCCGACACGGCACAAGCCTCCGACACGGCGGCGTCCACGCCGAAGCAGGTGGAAAAGGCGCAACGCAAGGCTGAGCGCAAGGCTGCACGTGCCAAGAAGAACGCTGAATTGAAAGAGCTTGAAAAGAACGGTTACCAGCCGGGTGGCGACCAACTCAACTATCCGCAGAATATCCAGAATGCGGAAAAGAAGTCGGCGGCAGATAAGGCGAAGGCCGCGTCTGGGCAGTAGGCGCACCGATTGTGGGGGGGAGCGGGTTAAAGCGGTTCTGCTAGGGGTGAGCGTGGGGTGAGGAAACGGATAGGCACGGATTTACGGCCGTCGAGGCGAAGCGTGTGCGTGGCGTTTGGGCTTGAGGAGGGTGTTCGGCTGCGGGTTAAATGTTTGGGGCTGCGCTACGTTCGTGCCAAAAACCGGAAATGAGCGACGACGACACTTAAAAATTGGCGGTTTAAAACGCGTTTCTTTGCTTCGTTTCTTTGCGCGTTTGCAAAGAAATGAAGTCCCGCCCCGGACAGGGGCTAACAGTAATAAGCAAGAAAATCCGACTTAAGCAGACCGACCACGCTAGCAGAAGGACTC
>NZ_JBAUSA010001421.1:0-8267 GCF_049581465.1 Caballeronia sp.
CCTGTCGCGCGCGTGACGGCGCTCGCGGCACTCGCGTCGCCCGCTGCCGCGCTCGACTTCCTCGCCACTGCGCAGCGTTACGCCGGCCCCTTGCTGACCGGCTTCGAATTGATGTCGGACTTCTGCCTGAACCTCGTCAACACGCATTTTCCGCAGATGCGCTACCCGTTCTCGCAGGCGCACGGCCAGACCGTGTTGCTCGAATTGTCGGACAGCGAGAGCGAAGAGCACGGGCGCGCGCTGTTTGAACGGCTGATGGAACACGCAATGGAAACGGGCTTGGTCGAAGATGCCGTCGTCGCCGAGAGTCTGGCGCAATCGCAGGCGTTCTGGGATTTGCGCGAACACATTCCGCTTGCCCAGGCTCAGGAAGGGCTCAACATCAAGCATGACATTTCGGTGCCGATTTCCCGCATCGGGCATTTCATCGAGGAAACCGACGCGCTCGTCGCACAAACGGCGCCTGGCGCACGGATGGTGACATTCGGCCATCTCGGCGATGGCAACCTGCACTACAACGTACAGGCACCGGAAGGCGTCGATCCGAAGCGCTTTCTTGCTGAGTTCCAGGATGCGGTGAATCGGGTCGTCTATGACCGCGTGCACGCGCATCGCGGCAGCATCAGCGCGGAGCATGGGTTGGGACAACTGAAAGTAGACGAAGCCATGCACTACAAGTCGCCGGTCGAAATACGGTTGATGCGCGCGATCAAAACCGCACTCGACCCGGAAAATTTGATGAACCCGGGGAAGGTTATCCCAAGCATCACGCCTCGTGAGGAGGGCGGGTTTGATGTGCCGCTAAACGAGTAATATGGTTCGTGTTGGGGGGTTGTGGGGACCAAACCACGACTACCCAAACCACCGTCCAACCCTCCCTGAACACCCCCGTGCAAACATCCCCTCTCCCCGCCGTCCTGAAAATCCGCGTTCTGTCCGACCTGCACCTCGAGCACGACGAACCGCTGGCCATTCCCTACGCGGAGGCCGACCTGATCGTGCTCGCCGGCGATATACATAACCATGCGGAGGGCCTGCGCTGGGCAGCTGAAAACTTCGATTCAACCGTCCCGGTCATCTACGTACCAGGTAACCACGAATACTACGACGGCGAGTTCGGCGCGCTCGAAACGGCCATGCAGGATGCCGCGCGCAGCCTGCCGAACGTGCATTTCCTGAACAATACCGCCCTCACTGATCGCTATGGCAAATGGCGAGTGCTGGGCACGACGTTATGGACGGACTTCGCGTTGTACGGATCGAGCGCCGAGGAGTTGCGAACGTCCATAGCGGCGGCAGAAAAAGTGATGCTCGATTATCGCGGAGTGATTCAGATTGCGTGGCCTGATGAGCCTGACGGAGAATCGCGCGCGTTCAGTCCGGCCGATTCGCTGGCGCTCCACGCTCAGGGGCGCGCGTGGCTGGAAACGGAACTGGCAAAGCCCTTCAATGGGAAAACGATCGTCGTCACACATCACGCGCCACTACGGCAAAGCCTGGCGGAGAAATTCGCGACGGACAAGGCATCGGCAGGATTTGTAAGCGATCTGCCATCGCTCGTTCGGCCGCCCGTCGACCTGTGGATTCACGGGCACACGCATACGGCGTTCGACTACACGGTCGAGGGAACACGTGTTGTCTGCAATCCGCGGGGTTATCGCGACCGGCGCACAGGGGCGCCCGAAAACACTTCGTTCGAGTGGGACAAGGTCGTCGAGATTTGATGCGACGCCAAACCCGACACCAAACGCCGCAAAGCAAAAAGACCGATAAATCGGTCTTTCAATCCATCATGCCGGCTCAGCGATCCATGGAATCGCGAGACTGACGGCGCTTGTGATCGTCGATGCGGATCGGCACCAGACGCGCACGCTTCGCGTTCTCGCGAGCGGCACGCAGCAGTTCACGGGTGGCGGGCACGGCGATCAAAGCCAGCAATGTGTAGACGGCAAACATCAGCGGCGTATTCATAACCTTCCTCGGACTGGTTCAACAAGAAAATAGACAACCTGCAAGTTATCAAGATGCAGCAAAAATAGACGTAAGAAAGTGTTGCGTCGCCGCAATTCCGTAATTTACGCCCATTCCCCTGCCTACAGCTTACGACACAACAAATTCTTGCAGGGATTTTTCGTCGGCAGCAAGAATTGCCGGCAATTCTTCCCGCAAAAACTCGACCCACGTGCGAATTTTGGCGTCGAGATATTGCCGCGAGGAGTACAGCGCGAACATATTGAGCATCTGCATGGTGTATTGCGGCAAAACGCGCACTATCGTCCCTGCGCGCAACGCGGGCAAAGCAGAGGAAGTCGGTAAAACGCCCACGCCCATGCCTTCGCAAATTGCCACCGCCATGGCTTCGGCCACATTCACGGTGAAAGGCGCCGGTCCCAGGCTGACCGTTTCCTGGCCGTCGGGGCCGTCGAAGAGCCATCTGTCTGGAGGAAACGCAGGCGTAACGAGCTGCAAGCACGTATGGTTCGAGAGGTCGGACAGGGTATGCGGTACGCCATGCTGCTCAATATATGCCGGCGACGCGCACGCAATGCTGAACACGCCTCCCAAGCGCTGGGAAATGAGGCCCGAATCGGGTAACTCAGTGCCGAGCACGACTGATACGTCGAAACCTTCATCGAGAAGATCCGGCACCCGCTGGGCCAGTGTGAGTTCGATCTGCACCGTCGGATGCCGCTGCTTATATCGCGAAATCAGCGGGACGACGTAGTGCTGGCCAATGCCGGCCATGGCGTGGACTTTTAGCTTACCCGCCGGACGCGCATGGGCGTCGCTGGCTTCCGCTTCCGCCTGGTCGACGTACGCAAGGATCTGCTCGCAGCGCTGCAGATAGCGCTCGCCTGCCTCGGTGAGCGCTATCCGGCGCGTGGTCCGGTTGAGCAAACGCGTACGCAGATGCGTTTCGAGATCGGAAACGGCACGCGATGCGTAGGCGGTGGTGGTGTTGAGATGCTGAGCGGCGCCGGTAAAACTGCCAGCTTCCACCACCCGCGAAAACACACGCATGTTCTGAAGCGTATCCATAACCCTGTTTTGTCTCTCAGAAGACGTCGCAATTGTTGCGCGTCAAGTAATGGCCATTGCTTCCAAAACAGCACGAATGCTGAGTACTTTTTCCATTCACTCGATAAATCGAACGTAAATACAATCGATATCGGGTTTTCAAACCCGTTTTGGATATCAATCTTGCAAGCCGGATGGTCAACCCAGCGCTCAACCGTTCGCCGTCAGCGCCGGTTCTTACACATATTTTAACAATAGCGGGATGGATGAGCACGGAGAACGTCGCGTCGCGGCGCAGTCTGCTGCGCCAATGCCGCACACATCGGCTATCGCAGCGTTTGGGGTCTACGGATAATTCGAGGAGGCGAAGCCGACCGCATGCGGGTGTCGGCGATAGGACCGAGTTGCGGCTAATGAGCAACGGAGGGCACGACTTGTACCGTCGTGCCCTCCACCGTCGAGCTAAAACCTGGCTAGAGCGAATCCCGCGAACCCAGCGTTTCGTCGGTCGTATCCACGACCATCAAGCCCGCGCGCAAGCCCGGCTTCACTTCCGCGTTCGGGAACACGATCCGTTCTTCATCATGCGTCACTTCATAGCGATACGCGCCGTCGTTTGCGAGCACCGTGCCACGCGGGAATGGCGTGAAATTCGCGACGTCGGTGGGAACGTGCAACTCGAACTGCTCGCTTTGCTTGTCGATTTGCCCGACAACGGTGAACACTTTCAGCGGCTGCGCGGAAGGCAAGGGCGCGAGCCCGGCAATCAGCCGTCGCAACGCAGCGTCGGAGGCGGCGAAACGCGCCAGTTCGTTCTGTCCGAACGGCCGCACTTTGCCGAGTTCCAGCGTGCAAGCCTGCGCACCCGATTCGGCGGCTGTGAAGTACGAAAACGTATTAGATTTTTCCCGATGCAGCAGCACGGCCGACAACCCCGCGTCACGCAACCAGTCGAACATCTCGCGCGATAAAGCCTTGTCCGTGGGCGGCAGCAACGCGAATTGCTCATAGACCGACGGCCGGATCGCCGTGTGCATGTCGATGTGCCACTTCGCGTGATGAACGGACGCAAAGAACGCGCGCGTTGCATTTTCCAGTTCCGCGGCGCGGGGTGCTTCACGACTGGTTGGCAGGGTCAGATGCCGGCCGTTGAACAACCGGTTGAGATCGTCGTCGCGATAGCGGCACGAGGCCCGCATCGCTTCTATGTTGCCCAGGATCACAAGTAGCCGGCTTTTCAGCACGGCGCGGCCGGTGGCAATATCCGCGACCAGCATCGACAGGATTTCGATGGGCGCGGTTTCGTCGCCATGAATGCCCGCAGATGCCACCACGCTGTTGAACGGCTCGCCGGGCGGATCGAAGCGCACGATGCCATCGCCGATCCAGGTCCAGCGGATCCCATTCGCAAGCGTCCCTTCGCTCAGAGCAGGCCTTTTGCCATCGATCGCGAATTGCAGGAAGTCGGCGAGCATGATCATCTCAGCGCTGGAAGTCATAGATCGCGCCCAGGCCGAGAATGCCCGTCAACACGTCGAGTGCGGCGCGCGATTCTGCGAGCAGTCCGGGATCGGCGAGATCTTCCGGCGCAAGGCGGTCGCGATAATGCGTTTCGATCCACGCGTCGAGTTTCCCGAACAGCGCGTCGTCAATCCAGACGCCCGGATTCACGGCCGCAAGCTCCGCCGCGTTCAGCACCACGCGCAACCGAAGGCACGCGGGACCGCCGCCATTCTTCATGCTTTCGCGCAGGTCGAAGACGAGGACTTCATCGATGGAAGTCGAACGATCCTTCAGCGAATCGAGGTACTTCGCCACCCGCGCGTTCTCGCGGCATTCCTGCGGCACGACAAGCACTTGCCGGCCATCGGGCGCGTTCAGCAACTGGCTGTTGAACAGATAAGACGACACGGCGTCGGCCACACTCACTTCGTCTTCGGGCACTTCGATCGCGTTGAACGCACCGCCAAGCAACTGAAGCTTCGTGCTGAGCTGGTCGTAGACGCTAGCCTGGTCGCGGAACGCACGCTGGTGGCAAAACAGCGTGTTGCAGTTTCCTACCGCGATCACGTCGTTGTGGAACACGCCCGCATCGATGACGTCGGGGAGTTGCTGCGCAAAGACCGTGGCGTCGTCGGACAGTCCGTGGAGACGAGCGACCGCCCTGCTCGCTTCAAGCGTTTGTCGTGCCGGAAAACGCTTGGGTTCTGCGCCGTGGCCGCCGTATTCGCTGCGTCCGTAGACAAAGAACTCGACGCCCTTCGTCCCGTATTCGCTGCAAAAGCGCGTGTGATTCGCGGCGCCCTCGTCGCCAAGCGCGGGCGTGCCGGGCAACGCGTGATGAATCCGGAAGCGCGCTTCATCGGAGAAAATGGCTGACAGGGAACGCCGCGTTTCCTCATGCTCGATCGCGCGATGCAATTTCGCGCTCAGGTTCGCGGGCGTGAAATGCACGCGGCCATCGCTCGTGTCCGCCGACGGGCTGACGGTCGCGGCGTTCGCGGTCCACATCGCGGAGGCCGAACTGGCAGCAGCGAGCAACGCCGGCGCTTCTGCGGCAGCACGCTCGATCACGGCCGCGTCCGTGCCTGTGAAGCCCACGTTGCGCAGCAACTTGAGCGACGGCCGTTCCAGCGGCGGCAACACGCCCTGGTGAAAACCAAGGTCGGCCAGCCGCTTCATCTTGCGCAAACCCTGCTTCGCGGCGGCCTTCGGATTCGCCGCCGATTTCTCGTTATTGCGCGACGCGACATTGCCAAACGACAAACCCGCGTAGTTGTGTGTCGGGCCCACCAGCCCGTCGAAGTTCGCTTCGAATGCTTGCATCGTGGTTCCTCAGAACTGAAGGCCGGGCGAGACGCTCGCGGGCATTTGCAACTGCGTGCTTTCAACCGATGCCATCGGATACGAGCAGTAATCCGCTGCGTAGAACGCGCTCGGGCGCTGGTTGCCCGAGCGGCCGATCCCGCCGAAGGGCGCCGCCGACGACGCCCCGTTCGTCGGCCGGTTCCGGTTCACGATCCCTGCGCGAATGGTGTGCTGGAAGTGCGTCCAGGAAGATTCATCGTCGGCGAGAAGACCGGCGGAGAGGCCGTAGGCGGTGTCGTTGGCACGCTCGATCGCCTGATCGAACGTGGTGTAGCGCGTGAGTTGCAGCATCGGGCCGAAATGCTCTTCGTCCGCCATGTTGCGGGCGTCGGTCACGTCGATAATCGCCGGCGACACGAAGCCGAGATCGGGTGAGCGTTGCGTCATTTCAAGCAGCGGCTTGCCACCCGCTTCGATCAGTTCGGCCTGCGCCTGCATGAGTTTCGACGCCGCTCGCGCCGAAATGACGGCGCCCATGAATGGCTGCGGATTGGCGTCGAAGGTTCCCACCTGAATCTTCGACGTCACGTCGAGCAAGCGTTGCGTGAAGCGTTCGCCGAAGGCGTCGTCGGGAACAAACAGCCGGCGCGCGCATGTGCAGCGCTGTCCCGCCGATAAATACGCCGACTGGATCGTATGATGCACGGCGGCGTCGATGTCTTCGACGTGCGCCACGACCAGCGGGTTGTTGCCGCCCATCTCCAGCGCGAGCACGATCTCGGGACGTCCGCCGAATTGTCGGTGTAACAATGTTCCGGTATCCGAACTACCTGTGAAAAACAGGCCATCGATCTGCTTGTGGTTCGCGAGCGCAATGCCCGTGTCCTTCTCACCTTGCACAAGGTTCAGGACGCCTGAAGGCAAGCCTGCTTGCGACCACAATTCGACCGTCAACGCGGCCACGCCCGGCGCCAGTTCCGACGGCTTGAACACGACTGCGTTACCCGCGATCAACGCCGGAACGATATGCCCGTTGGGCAAGTGCCCCGGAAAATTGTAAGGCCCGAATACGGCGACCACGCCATGCGGGCGATGCCGCAAGACCGCGACGCCATCGGCCATCGCCTGACGTTTTTCGCCCGTGCGCTCGTGATACGACTGCACGGAGATATCGACTTTGGCGGCCATCGTCGCGACTTCAGTACGCGCTTCCCATAAAGGCTTGCCGGTTTCGCGGCCAATCGTGAACGCGAGCATTTCCTTGTGATCAACCAGAAGCGCCGAGAACCGACGCGCAATCGCGATGCGCTCATCAAGCGCCAGCGCAGACCACGAAGCGAACGCCTTGCGTGAAGAAGCGACCGCGCGGTCCACATCCTTGGCTGACGCGCTCGCACCTTCCCAAACCACTTCGCCGTTGCCCGGATTACGCGACGCAAACGGCACACCGCTGCCATCGCTCCAAACGCCATCGATAAACAATTGAGTCGAAATATTCGTCATTTCTGATTCCTTAAGGCGGGTCGCGACTGAGCGTGGGGCTGGGAAGCCAGCACGCGCACCCTATCTCCATCGTTCACGCGTAACGCGGCCGCTTCGTCGGCGGTGAGCAAGAACGCGCCGTCTTCGGGAATACCGAGCGCCGCGCCGCAACGGAAGTCGTCGAGGGATGTGTTGGAGACGAGACTGCGTGCCTCGCCCGGTAGCAAGCGCTCACCGATCCGCACTTTCACCAGCACGCTTTCGCGCACCGTCCGCAAATCCGCGATGTGGCATTCGAGGACTGGGCCGGCATCGAAGATATCGACGTGATTTTCATAGCGCAGCCCTTCCGTTTCGAGCATCTTGCGCGCGGGCAACGTGTCGCGATGCGTCAGGCCGACTGCTGCTTGTGCGTCGTCGGGCAGCATCGCGAGGTAGACGGGGTAGCGCGGCATCAATTCGGCAAGGAATGACTTCTTGCCGTGAGAGCTGAGGTAATCGGCGGCATTGAAATCGATCTGGTAGAAGTGCGAACCGACCGCCTGCCAGAACGGCGACGCGCCGGTTTCATCAAAGTGCCCACGCAGCTCGGCGCACAGCCGCTCAGGGAAACGTTCGCGAAACTGCGCGATAAACATGAATCGCGAACGCGACAACAAGCCGCCGACACCCGCGGTGCGGTAACGCGGACTCAGGAACAGCGAGCAGACTTCAGAGTAACCGGTCAGGTCGTGCGAGATGTTGAGCAGCGACATCTTGGTCCACACGCCGAGATCGCGGCTTGCATGCACGACAGTTGAAACACGATAGTTATAGAACGGCTGTTCAAGCCCCACTTCCGCTTCAATACCGCAAACCCCCGCAATATCGCCGGTCACCGTGTCTTCCATTACGAACAGGTAACCCGCTTCGAATGGTGCGGCCTCGCCCGCGAGCGTGCGGCGCGCGCGCTCCACGCG
>NZ_JBAUSA010001422.1:0-5062 GCF_049581465.1 Caballeronia sp.
CAGTGCCGATTTTGGCGTGATCGGCAACGCCGGTGGTCCGTGGCGCACCTGGAGGGGCGGTCAGCTCGATGCATTCGTGCGGCTGGACGGCGGCCTGCGCCCGGGGTTTTCGGGGGCAGCGCTGGCCGATGTGCGCGGGCAGGTCATGGGCATCTGCACATCGGCGCTTGCGCGTGGCGTCGGCATGGTAATTCCCGGGATGACCATCTCGCGCGTCGCCGAGGAACTGCTCGCTAAAGGGCGCGTCTCGCGGGGCTACCTTGGCGTCGGCACGCAGCAGGTGAACCTGTCGGATGCGTGGATCAAGAAAATGAACCTGTCTTCCAACCGCGGATTACTGGTCAATTCGCTCGCGCCGGGTGGTCCTGCGGAGGAGGCGGGCGTGCTTGTAGGCGACGTGCTGATAGAACTGGACGGCAAGCCTTGCCGTGACATGGACGACGTGCACGCCGCGCTTGGGCTCGCGAGCATCGGACAGCGGTTGAGGATTGCGCTGATCCGGGGCGGCGAACGCCACGAGTGTTCGGTCACCGTGGGCGAACGCCCGCAACGGGATTCGTGCCGGTGAGGTTCAGGAGCCGGTCAACAGTCGAGTGAACAGATGGCACAGATGGACCCGGTCCGGGTCGCGGTTATTGCGGAATCGCCTCCTGTGCGTGCTAGCCTGCAGGCGCTTGTCGAGGCCAGTCCCGCACTCAGGTTCGCGGGCAGCGCGGCGCAGCCTGAAATGCTTGCTGACTGTCTTGCCGGTTCAGTCCCGAATGTTGTCGTGATCGACGTGGAACCAGAGGCGAGCGACGCACCCAGGGCCGAATTCGACCTCGCGCACGCGCCATTGGCGCTGGTCCTGTTGACCGACGAGGCGGACAGTGACTGGATCCTTGACGCATTGTCGGGCGGCGCAACCGCGATCCTCCCGCGCAACGCGATGCCGGCAGAAATCGTCGCAGCCATCGAAGCTGGTGCCGCGGGCCTTTACGTCCTGTCGCCGGAGATCCTCGCGAGAATACTGTCCGGACGCAAACCGTCGCGGCACACGGCGCGCGGAGTGCCTTTCGAAACCCTGACTTTACGCGAGATCGAAGTACTGACGATGCTTGCCGAAGGACTCGGCAACAAGGAGATCGCACGGCAACTCGACATCTCCGACAACACAGTGAAATTCCACCTCTCCTCCATTTTCGGCAAGCTGGGCGCGACCAACCGCACCGAAGCGGTGATGTTTGGCATGCGGCACGGCTTCATCCTGATGTAGGGTGCGCACGCAGCAACGGACCCCCCCAAAAAACTTTTTCGATAGCAGACACGTTCGGCGACTACGCGTCATGCCGGGAAATGCACACCCGCTTTAGCTAAAGTATTTACGTCTATTGTCGATATGCAGTCCAGGCACTGCCGCGTTCGATTCGCTTTTTCGCTGCAATCTACCGAGCGAGAGAGAGACGTCCCAGGCTATGCCCTTGGCGCTTTCGCGACGCGAGCTTTAGATCTCACATGCGTCGAAAGTGCCTGCTGAAACCGGACCGCTCCATCCCGAAACCGAAAAGTGAACCTCACGTGCGACGAATTGAGTTTGCCTCCCTGCTATCTGGCTTGGCCTGCCTCATCCTCATGTCGTTGTACGGTTGTCACCAGCAAGACCCGGATTCTTCGCGCGCAACCGCGCCGGCCAAGACCACCATTACTGCATTGATTTGGGCCCCGGACTGGCCGGAGGAGATGCTTAAGATTGCCGCCGAATTCAGCAAGCTCAATCCAGACATACGCGTGAATGTGCAGTTCATGATTGGCAATTCCGTCGAGGAAAATATCAAGCCCCGGGTCGCCTCCGGCAACTTGCCGGACCTGGTGAGCGTCAACCCGAATGCCTATGCGGCTGAATTGGCCGATCAAGGCATCCTGGCCGACGTTAGCAAGACATCGGCATGGAACAACATGCTCGACCCTCTCAAGGGGGACTGGACCAGTCGCCGATCCAGGACTTTCGGACTATCCGGCGGCGTGGCTACGACGCTGATTTACTACAACCAGGACATGTTTGCGAAGGCGGGGATCAAAGCGCTGCCGACCAATTTCCCTGAGTTCCTGGCGGTTTGCGAGCAGCTCAAACGTGCGGGTTTTACGCCCATCATGTGGAACGGCGGCTTTCCGAACATGCTCGGCAACGGTCCGTTCAGTTCCGGCTTTGCCAACAATGTGGTGGCGCGCGAGCCCGACTGGAAGAAGAGAATCGGCGATGGCACGCTGGATTTGAACACGCCTCAGGTAGCGGATATTTTTGCCAAGCTCCTGCTGATAGCAGACCGTGGTTATGTACAAGAAGCGTTCATGTCGACGGATTACGATGACGGCATACGGCTGTTCAAGGAAGGCAAGGTCGCCATGGCTTTTCACGGCAGCTGGGCAGCCGGCCTTTTTCTGCACGGCAACCCGTTCGAAGTTGGCGTGTTTATTCCACCCTGGAATGCGCCCGGCGAGCGGGTGGTGCCTGTGATCGGCAGCGAAACCGGGTTTGCCGTATGTGAAACCCCCAACAAAGCCGAAGCGATGCGTTTTCTTGAATTCATCGCCGGGAAGGGGTTCTCCATTCTCCGTACAAAGCGCCAGAACATCTCCCCATTCAAGCAGGTCGCGGGAGCGATTCCGAGCGATCCGAAGATTGTTGACTACACAAACACGGTCAGTCGCTATCCGGTGACCTCCACCCTTTACTATTCGGTTTTACCTTCCAACTCGATCGAGCGGCTGCATCAATTGATGCAAGATGTACTGTTCAAGAAGATCACGCCAAGGCAGGCCGCGAGAAGTCTGGACGAGTCTGTCAAGAATGAAGCGAAGATGCAGTACAAATGAGCTCAATCATCCGTACGCTGCGAAGCGCTTTCGAATACCTCTCCCTGGATCTTCTGCGCCGCGTCGAAATTCGTTACCGGCTGATCACGGCGTTCATCCTGCTGTCGCTGCTACCGATACTTATTTCGGGCTACATATCGTATGTGGAGTCGACCGCGGCGATCAAGGACAAGGCGGAGATATTCTCGAAAGAGATGGTCAAGCAGGTATCCCGGAACGTCCTGTTGCGCATGGAGCAGATCGAGACGGAAAGCAGCTTCCTTGTGCTCTCCGACGGCGTTCAAGGCGCGCTGACAAGGGTCACAAACGGCAGTGCGAAGGAGCAGAGCGAGGCGCGCCAGGAGATGACGCGCCTGCTCCTCGCGCACTACGGATCGATTGATTTTATCAACCAGAAATATCTGCTCGACAAGAACAATCGAATCATGGACACCCAGGCGTTCGCGCAATTGACGCGGGGTGTGACGCGCCTGGTCAAGCAGGCTCCCGACCTTAATGGACGCCCTTACTGGGGCAGTTACGACAACGGTGTTGGACAACAAAACCTGGGGATGGTGCGCGCCATCATAAGCAAGAGCAACAATCGGCAGATCGGCAAGCTGGTCCTGATAGTTCGTCCCGAATATTTTTCGACCATTTTCAACGACGTCGCCTCGGGGAGTGGAACGCAAATCTACGTTCTCGATTCCCGCAGCAACAAGCTGATCATCCGTGCCGACGACACATCCACTAACCCCGATGAGACGCCCGAACCTCGCCTGATAGAAGAAATTGCGCACAACGAGCACGGCGAGCAGGGTGGTTTCGTTACCTTCGAGAGTAAGCGCGGGGGGCGCTATATGGCCGCCTACACAAGGATTCCTCGCACAACATGGTTCGTCATCAGCACGATTCCAGAAAAGAAGTTGACGGCACAGGTACAGGTGGTGCGCAACCAGATCGTCCTGGTCGGCATCTCGGGCTTCTTGCTTTCGATCTTCCTCGCCTACTTCATTTCCCACAGCATTTCGGCGCCGCTCAAGGACCTGGTGCGAAAGATGCACGATACGGGCAACGATGCGGGCGCCCAGGCGGACCCGAGTGCAGAAGCGCTCACTGATGCGGACGGTCAGGATGAGCTAGGCAGGCTGGCGCAGCGATTTGAAAGAATGCGCGAGGCGATCGAACAGAAGATCCAGAAGATCAACGAGATCAACGCCTCCCTTGAGCAGACCGTCATTGAGCGCACGGCGGAACTCGTTACCAGGGAGCACGAGTCGCGGACGTTGATTGAGAACTCCCCGGACACGATTACCCGCTACAACCGCGACCTCCAACGCATTTACGCCAATCCCGCTTTCCTTGCCCTGGCGGGGCGCAGCCTGGGCGAAGGCGTCGGCAAGCGGCCTTCGGAGATACCCGGCGGCCCTAATGCGCTGATCTACGAGAAGAAGATCAGCGAGACCATTTCAAGCGGAAAAAGTACGCAATTCGAACTGAAATGGCTCAGTAAGGATGGACAGGAACAATGCACTCATATCCGTCTGACGCCGGAGATCGACCGGTCGGGCAAGGTGAGTTCGGTGCTGGGTGTCGGTCGTGATCTAACGGACCGGATGGCATTCGAGGCGACGATCTGGAAACAGGCCAATTTCGATGCGCTGACCGATCTTCCAAATCGGCAGATGTTTCATGAGCGTCTCGACCATGAAGCCAGGATGTCGCGTCGTTCCGGACGACCTATGGCCTTGATGCTGATCGACCTGGATCGCTTCAAGGAGGTCAATGACTCCCTGGGACACGACAGGGGGGACATCTTGCTGATCGAGGCCGCCCGGCGCATCACTTCGTGCGTGCGCGAATCGGACACCGTCGCACGTCTTGGCGGCGACGAATTCACTGTCATCTTGCCCAACCGGGACGACATTAGAAGCATTGAACGGATGGCAAAGAAGATCATCGACAAGCTGGCCGAGCCCTTCAAGCTCGGCGCGGATGAGGCCTTCATTTCTGCCAGCGTCGGCGTCACGCTTTACCCCAACGACGCCAGCGAACTCGATATCCTTTTCAAGAACGCTGACCAGGCCATGTATGCGGCCAAGAACGCGGGTCGCAACCGTTTCAGCTACTTCACGCCCGACTTGCAAGTGGCGGCAGAAACGCGCATGCGTCTCACGAGCGATCTACGTGCCGCGCTGCCTGGCGAACAGTTCCGGGTCTATTACCAACC
>NZ_JBAUSA010001423.1:0-1510 GCF_049581465.1 Caballeronia sp.
GCGCCGTCGCCGACGAGCGCGATCACCGGCCGCTCGGGAAATGCGAACTTCGCCGCAATCGCATAGGGCACCGCCGCACCCATCGACGCGAGGCCACCTGACAGTGAACAGTGCATGCCGCGTTGCACCTTCAGGTCGCGCGCGTACCAGTTGGCGCATGAACCTGAATCGCTGGTGACGATTGCGTTGGACGGGACGCGCGATGACAATTCCCAGACCGTGCGCTGCGGATTGACGCCGCCGTCGGTTAATTCGAGTGCGCGCTTCTCAAGCGCCTTCCACCAGTCGGCTGTCCAGCCTTCAATTTTCTTGCGCCAGTGCTGATCGGTTCTTTCATTCAGAAGTGGAAGCAGCGCCCGTAGCGTCTCAGCACTATCCCCGACAAGATTCACCTCCATCGGGTAGCGAAGACTTAGCATGTCCGCCTTGATGTCAATTTGAACGCCGCGGGCGTGCCCTTCCTTGGGCAGGAATTCCGAGTATGGAAAGCCCGAGCCGATCATGAGAAGCGTGTCGCATTCCATCATCATCTCGTAGCTTGGCTTGGTCCCAAGCAGACCGATTGAGCCCGTGACCCACGGTAAGGCGTCCGGCAATACCGCTTTGCCAAGCAGTGCCTTTGCGACGCCCGCTCCTAACTTATCCGCGACCGAGATCACCTCGTCGGTCGCATTCAGCGCGCCCGCGCCGACCAGGATGGCGACCTTCTTTCCCGCGTTCAGGACGTCTGCGGCGCGCTGCAGGTCGCTCGCATACGGGACCACTTTGGGTGCAGTGAAGCCAACGCCTGAGTGCAACGTGCCGTGCTTGCGCCCAGGTGCTTGATACTCGAGGTCCTGAAGGTCGTTGGGCAGGATGATGGCCGTTACCTTACGCTCCGACAGCGCCGTGCGAATCGCGCCATCGACGAGATGGCGGACCTGGGCGGGCACACTCGCCTGCTGCACGAATGCACCGGCGACGTCCTTGAACATTGACGGAAGATCGAGTTCTTGCTGATAGTGGCCCCCAAGGGCCGCGCGTGCCTGCTGCCCCGCAATGGCCAAGACGGGCATGTGGTCCATGCGCGCATCATAGAGTCCGGTCAGCAGATGGGAGGCGCCGGGACCCGAAGTCGCGAGGCACACCCCGAGTTCACCCGTAAACTTGGCGTGGGCGGATGCCATGAATGCCGCCATCTCTTCGTGGCGAACCTGAATGAACTCGATTTTGCCTTTGGCGCGATTGAGCGCACCGAGCACGCCGTTGATGCCGTCGCCGGGATAGCCATAGATGCGGCGAACGCCCCAAGCGTGAAGACGCCCGACGAGAAAATCTCCGACTGTTTCAGTCATTGCATACTCCTTATGAATGGGCGCGCTCCCGCTCTCGGTGGAACGAATAAAAATCCGACACGCGCCGGAGCGCGCTCGCAACTGTATGTGGATGTACGGCGATAAGGTGTCGACGACACCGCAAACTTCATACCGCGTGCGAAGCATTGTTTCAGTGGACGTCGCCGAATCGGAGT
>NZ_JBAUSA010001424.1:0-2363 GCF_049581465.1 Caballeronia sp.
GCTCGGTATGGTCCCATGTGGTGCTCGCGGCGATGGCTGCGAGGCAAACGGGCCGGCCCGTGCGCCTCGTGCTCGAACGTCCGCAGATGTTCGGCATGATTGGCAACCGGCCGGCCACTGACCAGCATTTCCAGGTTGCCGCGCGCGACGACGGTACGCTGACCGGCATGCGCCATGACGTCATTTCGACCACATCGACGTTCGAGGACTGGAACGAGAGCTCGGCGATCGTCACGCGCATGCTGTACAGCGTGGCGAACCAGGCGACCACGCACAAGCTGGTGAAACTCGATATCGGCACGCCCACGTTCATGCGCGCGCCGGGCGAAACGAGCGGGTCGTTCGCGCTTGAATCGGTGATGGATGAACTCAGCTACACGTTGCACATGGACCCCATCGCGTTGCGCATGAAAAATTACGCCGAGATGGAGCCCCAAGAGAAGAAGCCGTGGTCGAGCAAGTCGCTGCGCGAGTGCTATCGGATTGGCGCCGAGAAATTCGGCTGGTCGCGCCGCAATCCCAGGCCGCGCTCCATGCGCGATGGCAACACGCTGATCGGCCTCGGCATGGCGACCGCGACTTACCCGGCCAATCGCAGCGAAGCAAGCGCGATTGCGCGCATCCTGCCCGACGGCACGGCGATGGTCGCGTCCGGCACGCAGGATCTCGGCACCGGAACGTACACCGTGATGACCCAGGTGGCTGCCGATGCGCTGGGCTTTCCCATCGACCGCGTGGCATTCGCGCTTGGCGATTCCTCGTTGCCGAAAGCGCCGGTTTCCGGTGGTTCCCAGTCGGTGGCGAGCGTATCGCCGGCGGTGCGTGCGGCGTCCGAGCAGGCTCGCGACAAGCTCATCGTACTGGCGATCAACGACCCGGGTTCGCCGCTGAGCGGGATATCCGCGAGTGATGTCACCGTGAACAACGGCTGGGTCATCAGTCGCGCCGATCCATCGAAACGCGATCCTGCGGCGGCCGTGATCGCGCGCAACGGCGGCAAGCCGATCGAAGCCAGCGCGACCACGAAGCCGGGCGCGGAAAAGCAACAATACGCGTTTCATTCGTTCGGCGCGGTGTTTAGCGAGGTTCACGTCGATGCCGACCTGGGAACGATCCGCGTTGCGCGGATTGTCGCGGTGTACGGCGTGGGTCACCTGCTCAACGCGAAGACCGCGCATAGCCAGTTGATGGGCGGGATTGTGTGGGGCATCGGTTCGGCGCTGACTGAAAAAAGCGAACTCGATCCACGCTACGGCCGCTATACGAATGCCAATTTCGCTGAATATCACGTGCCGGTGAATGCCGATGTTGGCGCGATCGACATTACTTTTGTCGAAGAAAACGATCCGTATATCAATTCGCTGGGCGCGAAGGGCATTGGCGAAATCGGCATCACGGGCGTGGCGGGATCGATTGCGAACGCGGTCTTTCACGCAACGGGCGTGCGCGTTCGCGATTTGCCCATCACGCTGGACAAGGTCTTGCCGGCAACTAAGGTGTAGCGCGTTTGTTGTTCTGCGGTTGTTCTGCGGAAACTGTTGCCGATGGATTGGCGCGTTGTCGTTGTTCTGCGCAAGCCGTTGCCGATGAAATAGCGCGTTGTCGCGTGAAACCCGCGCGGGCGCTGCTTCCCGCCCGGTTTTTTTTGATGCTTGCGGCGTATTGCGCTGCCCGTCAAAATCTACGCTTCTTCCCTTGGGGCGCCGGCCATGACTTATTCATCGAATGCGACCGGCATCCTTCTCGCTGCTGGCTATGGGTCGCGGTTCGACCCGACCGGGCTGCACAACAAGCTGCTTGCCCCGTTGCCTGATGGAACGCCGGTTGTCTTTCAATCGGCGCGGCGGATTTTGTCGGCGGTATCGCGGGTTGTTGCGGTCGTGCGGCCGGGGTCGGAGAAACTGGCTGAAGTGTTGAACGAAGCGGGCTGCGACGTGGTGTTTTCCATCGATGCGCAACGCGGCATGGGTGCGACGCTTGCGGCAGCGGTGCGCGCGACGCAGGATGCGGAAGGGTGGCTGGTGACGCTCGGCGACATGCCGTGGATTGAGCGTACGACTATTGAGCTGGTGGCGCGATGCCTGGACGGGGGGGCGTCGATTGCGGCGCCGTTTTATCGGGGACAGCGGGGGCATCCGGTGGGTTTTGGCGCGCAACACTTGAATGCGCTTAGCATGCTCGATGGGGATGCCGGTGCGCGGCATTTATTTGCTTCGGAGAACGTGGAGAAAATCGAAGTAGACGACGCGAATATTCTCAGGGATGTTGATGTGGCGGGGGACCTGGTGTTGCCTTAGGGTTGGTGTTGGGGTTTGGGGGTGCTGTCCGCGGCGAGTGTGGGGCGAGCATTGAGTCCTCCTGCT
>NZ_JBAUSA010001425.1:0-1918 GCF_049581465.1 Caballeronia sp.
GGGCATTGGCGCGGCATCTGGCGCGGCGCTTGGTGCAATCTTCGGCGGCGGCAAGGGTGCTGCCATCGGCGCGGGCGTAGGCGCGGCGGCGGGCGGTATCACCGGCTACAACTGGCAGGCCATCAAGGGCAAGCTGACGGGCGCCACGAAGGGCACAGGCACGCAAGTTACGGAACAGCCGGACGGTTCGCTGAAGGTCAACATCCCGAACGCAATTTCCTTCGACACCAACAGCTACGCCATCAAGCCAGGCTTCGCGCCCGTGCTTGACCAGGTCACGCAGACGCTGGTACAGCACCCGGAACTGATCGCGCAAGTGGTTGGCCATACGGACAGCACGGGCCAGCCGGCCTACAACCAGACGCTGTCGCAGAATCGTGCGCAAAGCGTTGCGTCGTATCTGGCCGGTCACGGCGTGGCATCACAACGCCTGTCCGCGTCGGGCATGGGTCAGACGCAACCGATTGCCGACAACTCGACGGAAGCAGGACGTGCGCAGAATCGTCGCGTCGAAATCTATTTGCGCGCGACCGCACAGCCGGGTCAAGTGCAGTAAAAGGCTTGATTCAAAAGGAGAAGCGGCAAACACGCGCGCCGCTTGCCGCGCACTAGTTTCTGAGTCGATTCTCAAGAAACACTGGGAAAGCGAAAAATATTTGAAACTTTGCGGGGTTCGCGCGTGTCTGTCTTAACGGTAGGTGGCTGGCTTTGCCGTCACGTACCATTCTCCTCTTGTCGGTGTTGCTCCGGGGCCCGTTTAAAGCCCCGGTTTTTTTTCGCCCAAATTTTCCAGCACATCGCCTCGGAGGCGGCCCTTCGAGGCCGCCCTTCGCCGCGTTGCACGCCGCCCCGGCCCCGCGCCATCCGGCGAAACGCGCGCCCCTGCTAGAATCGTGCTTCGCTTTTGCACGCAATTGCCGCGTGTCGTCGCTGGTATCCGGCCCGTACTCCGACTGTGGTCGGCTGCCTTCATGCCAGCGCCGTCGCTGCATTCACCGTATTCCATAACTCGCAGGCTCCCGCCTTATGTCAGAAACGATCTCGTCTCCTGTTGTCGCAGCCGCGCCGGCCCACGCCGCGCGCCGCCAGATCCTCGTCACGTCCGCGCTTCCCTACGCGAATGGCCAGATCCATATCGGCCATATGGTCGAATACATTCAGACGGATATCTGGGTTCGGACGCTGCGAATGCACGGTCATGAGGTCTATTACGTCGGCGCCGACGATACCCACGGCACGCCGATCATGCTGCGCGCGGAAGCCGAAGGCATCACGCCGAAGCAGTTGATCGAGCGCGTGGGCCGCGAACACAAGCGCGATTTCGACAGTTTCGGGATTTCGTTCGACAATTACTATTCGACCGATGCCGACGAAAATCGCGTGCTGTGCGAATCGATCTATGGATCGTTGCAGGCGGCAGGGCTGATCGAGGCACGCGACATTGAGCAAGCCTACGATCCGGTCAAGGAAATGTTCCTGCCTGACCGCTTCATCAAGGGCGAGTGCCCGAAATGCGGCGCAAAGGACCAGTACGGCGACAACTGCGAGGTCTGTGGCTCGACCTATTCGCCGACAGACCTCATCAACCCGTATTCAGTCGTTTCAGGCGCTACGCCGATTCGCAAGATATCGACGCACTACTTCTTCCGCCTTTCCGACCCGCGTTGTGAAGATTTCCTGCGCGGTTGGGTGGGTGGACTGGCGCAGCCGGAAGCCACGAACAAGATGCGCGAATGGCTCGGCGATAAAGGCGACGCCAAGCTGGCCGACTGGGATATTTCCCGCGATTCGCCCTACTTCGGCTTTGAAATCCCGGGCGCGCCGGGCAAGTATTTCTACGTTTGGGTCGACGCGCCCGTGGGCTATTACGCCAGCTTCAAGAACCTGGCCGATCAGCGCGGCCTGAACTTCGAGGAAT
>NZ_JBAUSA010001426.1:0-11367 GCF_049581465.1 Caballeronia sp.
ATACAACGCAGTTGTAATCAGAATCGACGCTGGCATTAACACCGCGAGCGCCATCTCCTGCCCGGCGCCCAGCGCCTGCATGATCGCGCTCAATCCAAACGACACTGCGAGCGCAATGCCGATCCACAGCGCGCCGTAAAACACGAACGCTCCCCGGTTTTTCCAGCATGCCACGAAGCTGAAAAACAACGCTTTCACGGGCGGCACGTCGTGCCAGGCAACCAGAATCGGTGCGAACCAAAAGACCATCGCGATCGGAATGTAGCAAAGCATCGCGATCAGTACAGCAAGCGGATTAAAGCTGGCCGCGACAGTCTCAGGATCGCCGGTCGGTCCGTTGCCGAGCATCATGTTCAGCAGAAGACCATCATCGACGAGCGCCGACAACGCGAAAATCACCCCCATCGCGGCGATATATACGATGCCCAGGAGGAGCAGCCGCCGTGCAACTACCGCCCCATACGCGCGAAAGCCATCAATCAGGACCGTCGGCCAAACCGGCTTTTTTCCAATAGTGTTGCGACAAGCCGACATGAATCCGACCGACACGCCAGGAATCAGCAACAACGGCAACACCGGGCCAATCAGGGGCAACCGCGAGATCAACGTCATGACAAACAAATAGGCGAAGAACACCGTGAGAAACGCGAGCGGATTCCGGCGAAACAGCCAGATACCCTGGCGGAACCACACATAACCGGTTTTAGCGGAGACTTCGATCAATTGCATTGATTAATTACCGTGAACGGAAGTAGGCGCACTGTTGATGCGTTCGCGCAAAATGCGTTCGAAATGGCCGGGGTCGTGGGGCTTGAGCATCTCAGCTTCACGCGGCCGGTAAAAATCATAAAGGCGCGACACCCAGAAGCGCAACGCGCCCGCGCGCAGCATGTCGTCCCAGTGCTCCTCTTCGGCCAACGTAAACGGCCGCACGGTCTGATAGGCGCGCAGCAGCGCGTCCACCCGCGGGCGATCCAGCGCGCCCGTTGCGAGATCGGCGCACCAGTCATTCACGCAGACGGCGACATCGAAAAGCCATTTGTCGTTGCCCGCGAAGTAGAAATCGAAGAAACCGCCGAGCCGGGTTACATCGGCCGACGGATGCGCGAACAGGACGTTGTCGCGAAACAGATCGCAATGGCACGGTCCTTCCGGCATCGATCGATACGCCTCCGACGCAAAAAACGCCGCCTGATGGGCGAGTTCGTCGGTAATCAGCGCGCGCTGGTCGTCGGCCAGATGCGACAGCACGGCGGGCACGTTGTGCTGCCACCACGCGAGACTGCGCAGATTCGGCTGATATCGCGAAAAGTCGCGGCCCGCCAGATGGAGCCGCGCCAGCATCTGGCCCACTTCAATGCAATGCGCCGGCGTCGGTGCCATTTCCGGTGCGCCTTCCAGCTTGGTCACGATCGCCGCCGGCTTGCCGTTGAGTTCGCCAAACAATTTTCCATCGCGACGCGGCATGGGGTCCGGGACCGGCACGGCGTGCGACGCCAGATGACGCATGAAGTCGAGATAAAACGGCAGTTGCTCGGCCGTGAGGTTCTCGAAGATCGTCAGGACGTACTCGCCGCGAGTGGTCGTCAGGAAGAAGTTGCTGTTCTCTATGCCGGATGCAATGCCACGAAAATCGACAACCTCGCCGAGTTCATAGTGATGCAGCCAGTCGGCGAGTTGGAGTTCTGTGACAGCAGTGAATACGGCCATGCGGTAAACGTCGGTGAGGTTGAAGGGTTGTGCAACAAAGGGTTGCGCAATGAAGGGCTGGCCAAGCTCACAGGCTGCCCGGGCGAACCGGGCGGCCGATACACGAGGCGACGTTTGACGGGCGCGGTCAGTAGGTCAGGTTCAACGATGGCAGGCGCGTGCTGGGCTTGCCATTGTCGCGGACGGTCGGCGATGTGTCGGCGGGCGCGCTCATCTGATAGCGCGTGCCGAGGTTCGAGCGGACATTGATTTCGACGGGCTTGCCTTTGTCTCGGTATTCGGTGATTTCCGTGCCATTGGTGCTCTTCTCGTAATAACTCGGCGTGCGTGGCGGCGAGATTTCGACCTTCGAGCTGACCTCCGCCGCGGGCCGGTTGATGGCCTTCAGGTCGGGCAGTCCTGCGGCTTCTTCCGGTGACATGACGTGCGCTGGTGCGGCATCGGTCTCGGGCGCCGTTTGAGCAAATGCGCTGATGCAGGCGGTGGCGAGGACAGCCGCGAAGGCAACGGATTGAAGCGGCTTCATGATGTTTCTCCAGATGAGTGGTCTGATTTTAGCAAAGAGCACTCACTTCAGGGACCATTCAAGGACGCTGGCAGCCCGCTAATATCATGCTGCAGTCCCGCGTGAAGCCTTTATTTTGCGCTGGATTTATTAAATCGATGTGAGCATCGTGCGACGGGGTTGAAGAAAAGCGTCGCGGGCAACGGTGTTCATGGACACGCCGTTCTTCCGTGTTATGGTCGATTCATCACAAGAGCGCATGAAGACCATGACAAACGACCGCACGCAAGCCACCCATTCCACGCCTGCCAACTACTTCCCGACGGAATCCTTCGACGATCCCGTGGCCGCCGTCGCGCGTGTATCGGCCATATACGAAGCCAATACGTCCTTCCTGCGCGATGCCTTCGCGCGGTATCGCAAGCATGAGACGTTCGCGCATCGCGTGCGGGCGTGTTATCCATTTGTCCGTGTGCGCACCGAGTTGAACACGCAAATCGATTCGCGTCGTTCTTATGGCTTCGTCGCAGGGCCGGGTATCTTCGAAACCACGCTCACCCGTCCGGACTTATTCGGAGACTATTACCGTGAGCAATTGCGGCTGCTTACAAAGAATCATCATGTAGGCATTGAAGTGGGCGTATCCGCGCAACCCGTGCCCATTCACTTTGCATTTGCCGAAGGCATTCATCTGGAAGGCGATCTGGATCGCGACAGCCTGCTCGCCATGCGCAATATCTTCGATATGCCCGACCTTGCGCTACTAGACGATCGCATTGTGAACGGCACCTATGAACCCGCTGTGGGCGAGCCGCATCCGCTTGCGCTGTTCACGGCGGCGCGGGTGGATTTCTCATTGCATCGGCTGAGGCATTACACGGCGACCTCGCCCACGCATTTCCAGAACTACGTGCTCTATACGAACTACCAGTTTTATATCGATGAATTCGTGAAGCTCGGTCGTACCATCATGTCGAAAGCTGACGACGAGGAGACGCGCGCCTATAGAAGCGAATACACGTCGTTTGTCGAACCGGGCGACGTGATCTCGGGCAACGCAAACCTGGGCGACATAGAGAGCGAGCAACAAGGCGTAGCGCCCGCGCGCCTGCCGCAGATGCCGGCCTATCACCTGAAGCGCGCGGACGGCAGCGGCATTACGATGGTGAACATCGGTGTAGGACCATCCAATGCAAAGACCATCACGGACCACATAGCCGTGCTGCGCCCGCATGCGTGGGTCATGCTCGGACATTGCGCCGGATTGAGGAACACACAGCGTCTGGGCGATTACGTCTTAGCGCACGGCTACGTTCGCGAGGATCACGTACTCGACGCCGACTTGCCCTTGTGGGTTCCGATTCCAGCACTCGCCGAAGTTCAGGTCGCGCTTGAGAAAGCGGTCGCGCAAGTGACCCGGCTCGAAGGCGTGGAGTTAAAGCGTGTCATGCGAACGGGAACCGTGGCCAGCGTGGACAACCGCAATTGGGAATTGCGTGATTATCGTGAACCGGTACAGCGTTTGTCGCAAAGCCGCGCTATTGCCCTAGACATGGAAAGCGCCACGATCGCGGCGAATGGATTCCGCTTTCGCGTGCCTTACGGAACACTGCTTTGCGTCTCCGATAAACCTCTGCATGGCGAATTAAAATTGCCCGGAATGGCCGACCAGTTTTATCGTGCGCAAGTGGACCAGCATTTGCAGATTGGCGTGAAGGCGATGGAATTGCTGCGTATGAACGGGCTATCGAAATTGCATAGTCGCAAGCTGCGCGGCTTCGCAGAAGTCGCGTTCCAATGAGAAGAGGGGGTTCGCGAAGCGGCTCTGCCGAGGAGCCGCCCGCCCCGAACCCCCTTCAAGCAACCAAGACGATCACAGGTAGAACATCCGGTCTTCGTCCGATTTCCCTTCCGCCGGCTGTTCTTCCGCTTCCTCACGGTCTTCATAGAACTTCAACACGGCTTCCAGCACCTGGTCGGGATCGTCGATTACCTGCATCAAGTCGAGATCCTTCGCGCTGATCACGCCGGTCGGGACCAGCGTGTTGCGGAACCACGCAAGCAGCCCTTCCCAGAACTCGGCGCCGACTAGCACGATTGGCACATGACGCGACTTCTTGGTCTGGATCAGCGTGAGCACTTCAGCCATTTCATCGAGCGTGCCAAAGCCGCCGGGCATTACCACGACCGCATCCGAATTCTTCACGAACGTGACCTTGCGCGTGAAGAAGTGCCGAAAGCGCAGCGAGATGTCCTGCCACTGGTTGCCCGACTGCTCATGCGGCAACTCGATATTCAGCCCGACCGAGGGCGACTTGCCCGCATGCGCGCCCTTGTTCGCCGCTTCCATGATGCCGGGTCCGCCGCCCGAAATGACGGCGAAGCCTGCGTCGGAGAATTTCTGCGCGATCTCGATCGTGAGCTGGTAGTAGGGCGACTCAGGTTTCAGTCGTGCCGACCCATAGATGCTGATGGCAGGGCGGATCTCGGACAGATACTCGGTCGCCTCGATGAACTCTGCCATAATCGTGAACATCTGCCACGATGCGCGAGCCTTTTTGGCCGTCGCGCGCTCTTGATCTGCGAGTGATCGCAGACTCGGAATCACTTTTCTTTTGTTCATAATGCCTGAAGAACTTAATCTTGAAGGTAAGACCCTGCTATTGGTCGATGGGTCCAGCTACTTATATCGGGCGTACCACGCAATGCCGGATTTACGGGGCCCTGACGGCGGACCAACCGGCGCGCTGTATGGAATGATCAATATGCTGCGTCGCTTGCGTCGAGATATCAATGCAGAGTATAGCGCGTGCGTATTTGATGCCAAAGGCAAGACATTTCGTGACGACTGGTACCCGGACTACAAGGCGCATCGGCCTTCCATGCCGGAAGACCTCGTCCGCCAGATCGAACCCATTCATGTGAGCGTGCGTGCGTTGGGCTGGCCGCTCGTGATGATCGAAGGCGTGGAAGCCGACGACGTCATAGGCACGCTGGCCGTTGCCGCTGAAAAGCGCGGCATGAAGGTGGTCGTGTCGACGGGGGACAAGGATCTGGCTCAGCTTGTGACGGATCATGTCACCCTCATCAATACGATGACCAACGAGACGCTCGATCGCGCCGGGGTGCTGAATAAGTTCGGCGTGCCGCCGGAGCGGATCGTCGACTATCTCTCGCTCATCGGCGATACGGTCGATAACGTACCGGGCGTCGAAAAATGCGGGCCGAAGACGGCGTTGAAATGGCTCGCACAATACGACTCCCTCGACGGCATAGTCGCACACGCCGGTGACATCAAAGGTGCGGTGGGAGACAATTTGCGCGCGGCTCTCGACTTCCTGCCCATGGCAAAAAAGCTCGTTACCGTACAGACGGAATGCGACCTGACGGCGCAGATCACGTCGATTGATGAAACGCTTCCCGCGCGCCCCGAAGCACGCGACGAATTGCGCGATGTGTTCACGCGGCACGGTTTCAAGACGTGGCTGCGCGAAGTCGAGATTGCGGACGCGGTGGAAGGCCCGACGGACACGCCGCCCGCTCCCGCAACCGCGATGGAACGGCACTACGAGACCGTGCAGACGTGGGAACAGTTCGACCAATGGCTCGCGCGTATCGATCAGGCTGAACTGACCGCCTTCGACACCGAAACCACGTCGCTCGATGCCATGGTCGCGCAACTCGTGGGGTTGTCGGTGTCGGTGGAAGCGGGGAAAGCGGCTTATATTCCGGTCGCGCATCGCGGCCCGGATGCCCCCACGCAATTGCCACGCGATGAAGTCTTGCTAAAGCTGAAACCCTGGCTTGAAGATGCGTCGAAGAAGAAGGTCGGCCAGCATCTGAAATACGACGAACAGGTGCTGGCGAACTATGGCATCGAGTTGAACGGCGTCGAGCACGACACGATGTTGCAATCGTATGTGCTGGAATCGCACCGGCCGCACGACATGGACAATCTCGCGCTGCGCCATCTCGGCGAGAAGACCATCAAGTACGAAGAGGTGGCGGGCAAGGGCGCGTCCCAGATCGGCTTCGATGAAGTCGCGCTGGACCAGGCGTCGCCGTACGCCGCGGAAGACGCCGACATCACGTTGCGGCTGCATCAGGCGCTCTACCCCCAACTCGCCGACGCAACGCGACTGCTGGAGGTTTATCGCGACATTGAAATGCCGACGTCACGCGTCTTGCGCAAGATGGAACGCAATGGCGTGCTGATCGACGGCGAGTTGTTGCGCGTGCAAAGCGGCCAGATTGCCACGCGCCTGATTCAGCTCGAAGCCGAGGCTTACATGCTGGCGGGCGGCGAGTTCAACCTCGGCTCGCCGAAGCAGATCGGCCAGATTTTCTTCGAGAAACTGCAACTGCCGGTGGTCAAGAAAACGCCGAGCGGCGCGCCGTCCACGGACGAAGAAGTGCTTCAAAAGCTCGCGGAAGACTATCCGCTGCCGAAGATCCTGCTCGAACATCGCGGCTTGTCAAAGCTCAAATCGACCTACACGGACAAGTTGCCGCGCATGGTCAATGCGAAGACCGGCCGCGTCCATACGAACTATGGACAGGCCGTCGCGGTGACGGGGCGTTTGTCATCGAATGATCCGAACTTGCAGAATATTCCAGTGCGAACGGTCGAAGGCCGGCGGATTCGCGAGGCATTCATCGCGCCGCCGGGCAGCAAGATCGTGTCGGCGGACTATTCGCAGATCGAATTGCGCATCATGGCGCATATTTCCGGCGATCCGTCGCTGATGCGCTCCTTTGCAGAAGGCGAGGATGTGCACCGCGCGACGGCGTCGGAGATATTTGGCGTGACGCCGATCGAGGTATCGAACGATCAGCGGCGCATCGCGAAGGTGATCAACTTCGGGTTGATCTACGGCATGAGCGCGTTTGGGCTGGCATCGAATATCGGCATTACGCGCGATGCGGCGAAGTTGTATATCGACCGGTATTTCCAGCGCAATCCGGGCGTCGCGAACTATATGGAAGAGACCCGTGCGAAGGCAAAGCGCGACGGGTTCGTGGAGACGGTGTTCGGCCGCAGGCTTTGGCTCCCGGAAATCAACGGCGGCAGCGGGCCGCGTCGCCAGGGCGCCGAACGCGCCGCGATCAATGCGCCGATGCAAGGTACAGCCGCCGATTTGATCAAGCTCTCCATGATCGCGGTGCAGGACTGGCTCGAAGCATCGAAGATCGAAACCAAAATGATCATGCAGGTTCACGACGAACTCGTGCTCGAAGTGCCCGAAGCAGAATTGCCTGAAGTGCGCAAGCGCCTGCCGGAACTCATGTGCGGCGTCGCAACGCTTAAGGTGCCGCTGGTCGCCGAGGTCGGCGTGGGTAACAATTGGGAAGAAGCGCATTGAGAGCGAACTGAGAGCGCATTAAGTCGCGCATAACTTCTTGTTGATCGCGTCGATCGACCGTTTACCGGAGTATTGAATGCATCGATTCATTATCGTGGGCGGCGGGGCGGGCGGGCTGGAACTGGCTACGGGTCTTGGGGACAAGTTCGGCACGGCCAACGGAAAGCGCACAGCACGCGCGCAGGTCACGCTGATCGATCGCAATTCAACACACATCTGGAAGCCGCTGCTGCATGAGGTCGCGGCCGGCAGCCTCGACCCGTTCTCGCAGGAATTGCCCTACGTCGCGCAGGCGCGCTGGCACGGTTTTGAGTTTCAGCAGGGCGACCTGCTGGGCATCGACCGGGCGGCAAAGCGCGTCACGCTCGGGCCTCTTCTCGACGACGAAGCCGGCGAACTGCTGCCGCAGCGTGACCTTGAATACGACACGCTGGTCGTGGCTATCGGCAGCACTACGGCGTTTTTCGGCGTACCGGGTGCGCAGGAAAATTCTCTCGCGCTGGACACGGTCGCCCAGGCCGAACTGTTCCGCAAGCGGCTGATCGCGGCGTGTATCCGCGCCGAGTATCGTACCGAACCGCCGTGCGTGCCCGCTCAGGACGGGATGCACACGCCGCGGATCCAGGTGGCGATCGTTGGCGCCGGCGCGACGGGGGTGGAGTTATCGGCGGAATTGCGCAACACGGCGCAGGTCCTGCATGCCTATGGCTTGCATAAGCTCGATCCGCAACGCGACATCGGGATCGTGCTGATCGAAGGCGGACCGCGTATCTTGCCCGCACTGCCCGAACGCGTATCCACGGCAACCGCCCAGTTGCTGGAGAAGGTCGGGGTTGAATTGATGACCGGCGAGACTGTGGCGGAGGTGTCGCGAACGTCGATTCGCACCGCGAGCGGAAAGACGGTGGCGGCCGACCTGACCGTGTGGGCCGCGGGTATCCGGGCGCCGGTCGTGCTGTCGCAACTGGATGGACTGACCACCAATCGGCTCGGCCAGCTCATCGTGCGCAGCACCTTGCAGACGGCAACCGACGACAACATTTTTGCCCTCGGCGATTGCGCCGCCTGTGCCTGGCCGGGCGGCGAGAAGGCGGACCGCAACGTGCCGCCACGCGCGCAGGCCGCGCATCAACAGGCGAGTTTCTTGCTGAAATCGTTCGAGCGCCGGCTCGATGGTCGGCCCCTGCCTGACTATACGTATCGCGATTTCGGGTCGCTCGTGTCGCTCGGGCACTTCAGTGCGGTCGGCAGCCTGATGGGCGGACTGATCGGCGGCAATATGCTGATTGAAGGGCTGTTCGCGCGTTTCATGTACCAGTCGCTTTACCGGATGCACATTGCCGCGCTGCATGGCGTGGCGCGCATGGTGCTCGACACGGTCGCGCATTGGCTGCGACGTTCCACGGCGCCGCGCGTCAAATTGCATTGAAGGCCAATGGAATAATTATCGGTAGCACTCGTTCATAAGCTGAATCCTTTGCGGCCGATGCCGCTGGAGCCTCGCATGTTATCGCCCGATATCGACAGCCTGATTCCGCATGTTCCCTTCAATCGGCGCACCTTTATCAAGGCCGCATTCGGTACGGGTTTTGCCGCGTGCGTGATGCCGGTGTCCGCGCAAACCATCATTACCGATAGCGACGGCCTGCTGGCCGGCCCGGTCGGTTTCAAGGCCGCCGATGGCACGCTGATCCCGGCGTATCGCGCACAACCGATCGGCAAGACGAAGCTGCCCGTGATCATCGTGATTCACGAGATTTTCGGCGTGCATGAACATATCGCCGATGTCTGCCGGCGCTTCGCCAAGCTCGGCTATCTGGCTATCGCGCCCGATCTCTACGTGCGCGAGGGCGACGCATCGAAATTTCCGACGATGCAACAACTGAACGACCAGCTTGTTTCGAAAGTGCCCGACGACCAGGTTCTCTCCGATATCGATTCCACCGTCGCCTGGGCGGGCGAGCATGGCGGCGATTTGCATCGGCTGGGGGTGACGGGTTTTTGCTGGGGCGGGCGGATCACGTGGCTATACGCCGAGCGCAATCCGCGGGTCAAGGCAGCGGTGGCGTGGTACGGCCGGCTCGTGGGTAGCAAGACGGCGAACAATCCGGCCAATCCGCTCGACCGTGTCGCCGATCTCAAGGCGCCCGTGCTGGGTCTGTACGGCAAGCTGGACCAGAGCATTCCGCAAGACACTATCGAGGAGATGAAGCAGGCGATCGCGACCGGACCCGCCATTGCGCGCGGGTCGGAATTCGTAGTCTACGACGACGCGCCACATGCTTTTTTCGCGGATTATCGGCCGAGTTACCGGAAAGCCGATGCTGAAGACGGGTGGAAGCGCGCGTTGGCGTGGTTCAAGGAACACGGCGTCGCGTAAATCAAGTAGGGCGACGCCGTTGCTTCGCTGCGGTCACGGCTTTGCGCGCCGCGCCGCAACGGTCGGTCTTCGGTCGCTCAAGGCGTCGCGCCTCTGGCGACCGGGCGCGACGGGTCCGAACACCATTCGCTCCACGAACCCGGATAAAGCGCCGCGCCATGCAGGCCGGCGATTTCCATTGCCAGCGCGTTATGGCATGCGGTGACGCCCGAACCGCATTGCAGCACGATGTGCTCCGGCGAGGTGGCGCCGATCAATGACCCAAAGACTTCACGCAATTCATGCGCGGATTTGAAACGCCCGTCGGCATTCAGGTTGTCCTTGAAAAAGCGATTCAGCGCGCCCGGAATATGGCCGCCGACGGGATCGAGCGTTTCGTTTTCTCCCCTATACCGATCTGCCGCGCGGGCGTCGAGCAGCAGGTGTTCATGCGTACCCATACTGCGCACGACCGCGTCGACATCGACGGTCACGGCCAGCGGTGCGCCTGCTTTGAACGTGCCTTTTGAGCGGGGCGACTCGGTGGTGTCCAATGGTTGCCCCGCCGCTTGCCATGTTTGCAGGCCGCCGTCGAGCAGCGCCACCGAGTCGTGCCCCAGCCATCGCAGGAGCCACCACAGCCGCGCGGCGTACATGCCGCCGTGGGCATCGTAGGCTACGACTTGCTGGTGCTCGTTAAGCCCCAGGCCCTGGAGCATGGCGACCAGTGCGCCTCGCGCAGGTAGCGGATGGCGGCCGTTGTGGCCGGTCTTCGCGCCCGAGAGATCGCGGTCGAGGTGCAGATAATGCGCGCCGGGAATGTGCCCCGCCGCATAAGCCGCGGCGCCCGCGTCAGGCGCGGCGAGATCGAACCGGCAGTCAGCGAGGAACACGCTGCCGGGCGAGGCGGCCAGGCGCTCGGCGAGATTGGTCGCGGAAATCAACGTGGTGTGGTGCGTATGCGGCATGACAGCTCCCGAAGCGAACGCGCACTTGGGTTTCAGGCGTGGCGTCGCGATAGTGAATCCCGCTGGTTAATCGCGGTAGTGACACTTCAAGTCTAAACAAAAAAGTCGGAAGTATTCAGGTCGTTGTTGGGTAGTCGTTGGGTGCGCGCGTGATTGCAAGCGAAAAAGCCCGTCAAACCCGCTGATACAACGGGTTTGACGGGCTTTTCCTATCTGCTGAACCGCAAGTGCCCTCAGATCTCGCCGAGTTGCCGCCGTAGGAACTCGTGAAAGTGCTGCATTCCGGATTCCATGGGACTCTGATAAGGCCCCACCTGCGATTCTCCGCGATTCATCAATGCGCGGCGTCCTGCGTCCATGCGCTCGGCGATTTCATCGTCTTCGCACGCGGTTTCCATGTACGCCGCCCGTTCCGCCTCAATAAATTCTCGCTCGAACAGCGCGATTTCCTCGGGGTAATAA
>NZ_JBAUSA010001427.1:0-2040 GCF_049581465.1 Caballeronia sp.
ACCTTTGCGGGCGTCGCCGCCTTGTCCGCTGCGGCTACGGCAGGCTTGCTGCTCGGCCTGCCCCGCAACATCGGTGCAGGATTGCCGACGGCCACGCTGCGCGAGCGTATCCGGGTCGCTCGCCAGCCGGTCATCCTGATGACCTTGCTCGTCACCACCCTTTGGGCGATGGGCGCCTACACGATCTACACGTACCTGGCGCTGTTCGTTGCCAGGACCACGCCGTTGCATGGCGCCCAAATTGGCTACGTGCTGTTCACCTGGGGCGTTGCGGCAGCCATCGGTGTGTTCATCGGCGGCAAGGCAGTGGATCGCCGCGGTCCCAGGCGCGTGATTATCCCCTGCCTGAGCGTGTCGATCCTCGCGTTCTCGCTCATGTCGGCGAGCGCGCACTGGCTGCCGATGACATTGGCGCTGGTCCCCGTCCTGATCGGTGTAGTGGCCTGGGGTATTTCGCACTGGGCCTTCTACCCCGCTCAACAAGCAGTGCTGATCAATCTCGCTGGGTTGCGAGGCACGCCCATTGCCTTGTCACTCAATGCTTCGTTCATGTATCTCGGCTTTTCGCTCGGCGCCGCGCTGGGTTCCCTGGTCTTGAGTTTCACCTCGGTGATCAACCTTGGCTGGACCGCCGCTGCGTGCGAAGTCGCGGCGCTGATACTGACAGCCAGCACAGCCAAGCATTTGATAAGGGCGCAAAAAGGGGCGGTCACTGCCGCGTAAGGTATCGCCCTCGCCTATTGCACTCGACACTCACTAAGGATCGACCATGACCCAACTCTTCTCGCCGCTTCAACTCGGCCCTTACACATTGAAGCACCGTGTGGTGCATGCGCCGACCACGCGCCTTCGCGCCAACAGCGACGACAGTCCCAGCGAGATGATGCTGGAGTACTACACGCAACGCGCTTCCGCGGGCGGCCTGATTATCACCGAATCGACGCACGTGTCTTACGACAGCCGTGGCTACCTCGGTGCGCCGGGGATTTACGAAGACTCACACATCGCAGGCTGGAAGAAGATCGCGGATGGCGTCCACGCGAAGGGCGGGCGTATCTTCATGCAGTTGGGACACGACGGACGCCAGTCGCACGTCGACCTGACAGGCGGGGTGGCGCCGATCGCGCCGTCGGAGGTGCCGTTCGAAGGCGAGGCGTTGACGCACAATGGCTGGGTGCCGGTGTCGATGCACCGCGCGATCGATATCGATGAAATCCAGACCGTGATCGAGTACTACCGCAAGAGCGCCGAACGCGCACTTGCTGCGGGCCTCGATGGGGTTGAACTGCACTCGGCCAATGGCTACCTGGCCGACACATTCCTGCAGGACGGCACCAACAAGCGTACGGATGCCTACGGCGGCACCATCGAAAAACGCGCACGCTTCCTGATCGAAGTGGTCACGGCCCTGGTGTCGGTGTGGGGGGCAAACCGTGTGGGCGTGCGGTTGTCCCCAAGCGGACAGTGGGGTTCCATCTCCGACTCGAATCCCGAAGCTACGTTTATCCATGCGGCCGAGCAATTGAACAAGTTTGGCCTAGCCTATCTGCACGTGATCGAGCCACGCGTCAAAGGCGTCGAAACGCTGGACGAGAATCAGAAGCCCGTGGCGTCAGCCCTCCTGCGCCGCGCTTTCGACGGTCCGATCATCGCCGCCGGCGGCTTCAATGGCGACAGCGCGGAAGAAATCCTGCAAAAGGGAGATGCCGAACTGGTCGCATTCGGACGGCATTTCGTCTCCAATCCGGATCTGCCACGTCGGTTGCAACATAAGTTCCCCCTGGCCCACTACGATCGCTCGCAATTCTGGGGAGGCACGCATGTCGGTTACACCGACTACCCGAGCTATCAGGAAAAGCAAAGCAGGCGCTCCGCCTGATAGCCACGCCGGGCGTGAATGATTCGCTATGCAAATTACTCGTGTGTGGCATGTCTTCCAGCAAAGCTAAGCCGTCTTTCCGATGGGGGCCACGTCATTCGAGCGCGCCGAATCTGGCGCGCGTCGATTCGCTAGACGGGCGTGCCCTGCCCCGCAGGGCT
>NZ_JBAUSA010001428.1:0-5320 GCF_049581465.1 Caballeronia sp.
AGCACGACCATTGGCAAGATCGCGGTGGGTTCACATATGCCGCTAATTCTTCTCGCCTGGCTGATCGCAGTTGCATTGCGACAGGCGACCGGTTCGGCGACTGTCGCCACGACGACGACAGCGGGAATCGTCGCTCCCGTTGTTGCGGGTTTGAGCGCCACCCACAATTCGCTACTCGCGCTCGCTATTGGCGCAGGATCGGTGTTCTTCTGCCATGTGAACGATGCCGGCTTCTGGATGGTTCGCGAGTACTTCGGGTTGCAACTCAAGCAAACGGTATTGGTGTGGTCGGTGCTGCAGACCATCGTCTCGGTGGTGGGTCTCGCCTTGACGCTGGTCATGTGGAGCGTACTGACGTAGTACGTAGTCAAACGGGCACGGAGTCTGCCGCAAAGCGAGGGGTAAAAAATCCCAGCAGGACGCGCAGACGTGGCGGCAGCTTCGCGCTCGCGTTGGCCAAAGGGGCCGCGCTGCGGCGACGCCGTCGCGCTTGAAATTACACCCGGTGTTCGAGGAAGCGTCGACCGTTGTACGGCGCCGGCTTTGGTTCGATCGATATTTAGTCAGCGGAACGATCCCAACTGCTTAAGTCGATCGAAAAATCGCGGTGTTCGACCTTCTAATAATCAGTAATCCATAATAATAAGGCGCCCGCCTAAGGGAATATCCCGATCTGAGCGGTGCTCATAGCAGTTCGCACGAATCGTCGATACCCGTTCATCAAATCGTGCTCGCACAATCTGTTCATCGATCCACTTCATGAACGGAACTCACCATGCCAGCACACCTGTCCAGCCGCACCCTCCATATTGGCGAGGGCTTTGAAGGTCCGGGCGTCAATCTCGCTCACATCAACGTGCTCATCGGGCCCCGAAACGGTCCAGCAGGGCAGGCGTTCGCCACCGCGCTTGCCACGCCATCGGCCGGGCATGCGCCGTTTGTCGTGATTGCGAAGCCCGGCATCCCCACCAAACCGCTCACCCTCTACGTGAACAAGGCGCCTATCGCCAGCGAGTTCCACGGCAACGCGACATGGGGCGCATCCCAAGCCGGTATCGCGAAAGCGGTGGCCGAATCGCTTGAAGAAGGCACGCTACCGCCCGAAGCGGAGAACGATTGGGTCGTGGTAACCGCGAACTGGGTGAACCCTGCGGCGGACGACCTCGACGCGGTCTTTCACAACAACTACCACGCCACACGAAACGCGATCAAAGCGGCCCTTTTGGGCTTGCCTTCCAAAACCGACGTATTTGCGGCTGCACGCGAAGTATCGAATCCCTTCTACATGCCGGCTTCATCGAGCGCGGCCGCCTAAATATTGCTCGTTGGCGCCCCACGGCGTCATCGGTCATGGAGACATAAAAATGAAATACGTTCGCCTGGGCCAATCCGGCCTGACGGTATCGCGCCTGTGCCTCGGCACCATGAACATGGGCACGCCGCGTTGGAAGCCGTGGATTTTCGACGAGGCTCAAAGCGAACCGATCGTCCGTCACGCGTTGGAAGCGGGTGTGAACTTCATCGACCTCGCTGATTTCTATTCGGCAGGCGTCGGAGAGGAGGTGGTTGGCCGAATTCTTGGTCGTCTGGCGCGACGCGAGGAAATCGTGGTGACCACAAAAGTTGGCTACGACATGGGCAGCTACCGCAACGCTGGCGGCCATTCGCGCAAGCACCTGCTGGACGGCATCGACGCGTCGTTGCGGCGTCTCGCTATGGATTACGTCGACATCTATATGTTGCATTACTTTGACACCGCCACGCCGGTTGAGGAAACCATGGCGGCCCTCGACGACATCGTCCGTTCAGGCAAGGCGCGTTACATCGGAGTGTCGACCATGTACACGTGGCAACTTGCCAAGATTATGCAGGCTTGCGAGCAGCATGGCTGGCACAAGCCTATCAACATGCAACTGCAGTTCAACCTCGCCTACCGGGAGGAAGAGCGCGAAATGATGCCCTACTGCGCGGATCAGGGACTGGGCGTCTCCGTGTTCAGCCCGCTGGCACGCGGTCTATTGACGAGCGACGCTTCATCTACGCGCAATCAAACCGACTTTTTCACGTCCCAAATGTACGGGGACTCGGCATCGCGGGACATCGCGGCGTCGGCTGCACGCGTGGCGAAACTGCGCGGTGTGAGCGCCGCCCAGGTCGCGCAGGCTTGGGTGCTGCAGCGTGAAGGCGTGGCTAGCATGTTGGTCGGCGCCGATTCGCCCGGCCAGTTCGATAGCGCACTGGCCGCGCTCGACACCCGCCTCGACGCAGAAGAGCTGCACGAACTCGACCGCAATTACACGCCTTGCGACGTGATTAACGACTACACAGCCGGGAGAAGGATCGCGCGTGAGGCACGTTCTCCTCAAGGTCAGTTTATCCAGCAGTTGGAGGACGCGGCATGAACTTGCTTCGCGAAAGACATTACATCGACGGCATTTGGCGCGCGGGCAAGGAAACCTACCCTGTCCTGAATCCCGCGACCGGCGAGGTGATCGCGCAGGTCGCGCGCGCAGGCGCGGAGGAAACGCAATGGGCTATCAGCGCGGCGGAATCAGCGCTTCCAGGCTGGCGACGACTCACGGCCAAAGAACGCGCTGTGCGCGTCAAACGCTGGGGTGAGCTCATGCTCGCACATAGCGAGGCACTCGCGACCTTGCTCACGCGTGAACAGGGCAAACCGTTCGCCGAAGCAAGGGGTGAAGTGGGTTATGCCGCGAGCTTTCTCGAATGGTTTGCGGAGGAAGCGAAACGGTCCTACGGCGATGTCATTCCGAGTCCGACCCTCGATTCGAAAATCATCGTCACGCGGGAGCCGGTCGGTGTTGTCGCAGCTATCACGCCGTGGAACTTCCCGCTTGCAATGATCACGCGTAAGGCCGGCCCCGCATTGGCTGCTGGTTGCACGATGGTGCTGAAGCCATCGGAGGAAACACCTCTGTGCGCTTATGCGCTGGCTTTGCTCGCAGCCGAGGCAGGCATCCCGGCCGGGGTCTTCAACGTTCTATCCGGCGATGCGATCGCGATCGGCGCCACGCTGAGCGCGTCGCCCGCAGTACGCAAACTGTCGTTCACCGGCTCGACCCGAGTCGGCAGGCTATTGGCTGCGCAATGCGCCCCCACGCTCAAGAAGCTATCGCTGGAGCTAGGCGGGAACGCGCCGTTCATCGTTTTCGACGACGCTGATATTGCGGCCGCCGTGCGCGGTGCGATGGCGTCGAAATATCGGAACACCGGGCAGACGTGTGTCTGCGTGAACCGCTTCTTTGTCCAGGAAAGCGTCTATGCGGAGTTCACTGAGCGCCTGACTGACGCCGTGCGCGGCCTAAGGCCTGGAAATGGACTTGACCGGGAGGTCGATCAAGGACCGCTGATCAACCAGGCTGCGCTCAAAAAGGTGGATGAGCACGTCAAGGACGCATTGAGCAAGGGGGCGTCGCTGCTCACGGGTGGTCGCCCCCACGCCCTGGGCGGCACCTTTTACGAGCCGACGGTTCTTATCGACGCCAATCAGACCATGTTGCTCGCGCAAGAAGAGACCTTTGGTCCGGTGGCGGCGTGCTTTTCGTTCAAGACGGAAGCGGAGGTCATCCGTCTTGCCAACGACACCCCATTCGGGCTCGCGGCCTATTTCTATACGAACGACCTCGGCCGCGCATGGCGCGTCGCGGATGCACTTGAGACAGGGATGGTCGGAATCAACGAGGGAATCATATCGACGGAAGTGGCGCCGTTCGGTGGCATCAAGCAATCGGGATTGGGTCGTGAAGGATCGAAGTACGGACTGGATGAATACACGGAGCTTAAGTACATGATGATCGGCGGTTTGGGCTCGGGTCACTGAAAGCGACGCAAACGCGCGCCGCGGCTAAGAAACACGCGTGCGCGCATCGAAGGACATATAAATAGGGAGACGCAGTGAGCCTTCAGGAAACGCATAGCACCGCATTCGAAACAGCTCCGCAGAGTAACGCGGACATTGCCTCCAATCCTGCGCAGGTTCAGCAGCTGCCAAAGCGGGTGTTGCTCGACGACATACCCTTGAACCGATTCCACGTAAAAATTGCGGGCCTGACGTTCGGCGCACACCTCACTGAAGGGTATGCCCTCGGAACGGTGGGTTATGCGCTGGCATCGCTGAACCGGCAGATGCCGCTTGATTCGTTCTGGATGGGCGCAATCGGCAGCTCGGCGCTGATCGGTATTTTCCTTGGCAGTTTGCTCTTCGGTTGGCTCTCCGACCGGCTAGGCCGCCAGCGCATTTTTCTCAGCAGCTTTGTGATCATCACGATAGCCGCGTTCCTGCAGTTTTTCGCCACCTCGCCGCTGGAGTTATTTGCGTTGAGAGTGGTGATTGGTATCGGCATGGGCGGCGACTTTACGGTCGGTCATGCCATCCTCGCGGAATTCTCCCCGCGTAAGCATCGTGGGGCACTTCTCGGATCGTTCAGCGTGGTGTGGACTATCGGATATGTCATGGCGAATGTACTGGGCATGGCATACGGAGATTCCGTTCCCGACGCCTGGCGTTGGCTGCTCGCCTCGGCGGGTGTCCCTGCGTTGATTGTGTTGTTGCTGCGCATCGGTACGCCCGAATCCCCGCGCTGGCTGCAGGGCAAGGGACGAGCGAAAGAAGCAGACGCCATCGTGCTCAAGCACTTCGGTCCAAATGTCATGCTCGATGCAGAGGGCATTTCGTCGACGATCCACGCGAGACACGGCTATTCCCGTTTGTTTCAGCCCGATCTGATCCGCCGGACCCTGTTCAATTGCGGCTTCTTCGTTTGCCTGGTGATTCCGTACTTCGCCATCTATACGTTCTTGCCGGGTATATTGAAGGTGATCGGCTTGCACGACAATTTCGGTGCAGATTTATTGCTGAACGCCGTGCTGGTCGTCGGTGCCGTTCTCGGAATCGTGCTGACCATCAAGCTGCCACGTCGGCATTTCCTTATCGGATCGTTTGCCATAACGTGCGCGATGTTGATGACCATGAGCGTGCTGCCGCCAGGGGCAACGCTCGCCATGATTGTGGCATTCGCCGTGTTCACCTTGACCATGTCCGCATTCAGCAATCTTGTCGGCGTGTTCCCACCGGAATGCTTCCCAACGGAAGTGCGTGCGTCTGGCGTTGGACTGGCGATCGCGTGTAGCCGGTTGGGGTCTGCGGCGGGTACGTTCCTGCTGCCGCTCGGTATCGCCGGAATCGGATTTCACTACACGATGATGGTGTTGGCCGGCGTACTGCTGATCGGAATGATCGTGTCCATTGCATGGGCGCCCGAAACCCGCAACCTCACTTTACGGGCGGCCAGTACCGGGT
>NZ_JBAUSA010001429.1:0-1844 GCF_049581465.1 Caballeronia sp.
CCCTTTGAGTGCGCGGCCCTTGCGTTCCACGCCACGCACGAAGCCCGCGCCATCGAACTGATCGCCGAGCAAAGTACCATCGGCGCGCTTGAGGATCGCATTGCAGGCACCGGCAATGCTTGCGGTCGGCGTCACTTCGTCGACGAGTTCCATGGTGGTCACCTTGTGAGGCATCGTCACCAGCGCGCCGCGAATATTGCTGAGACGGAAAAGCGACGGCAGGAACTGCACATAGTCGTCGGGCTTGACGCCCATCGGCACGACGACGGCGTCGATGCCGTTCTGGTCGAACCAGGGGTTATAGATCATCGGCGACTTGAAACTTTCGGTCGGAAAGCCGAGGTGGGCAATCAGAGTGGTTTTACCGCTGATCATCGCTGTGCTCCTTGAGCTTGTTCAATGAGGTTGTGCACTAAGGTTAGTCGCTAAGGTGGGTCACTAAGGTGGGTCACTTAACTATCGATTTCCACGCGACGTACATCGCCGACGACGAACACGTATGACAGCGCGCCAAGCAAGGCCGCCGTGCCCACATAAGCAAGCGCATAGAAGAACGATCCCGTCGTCGCCACAATCAGCCCGATTACGAGCGGCGTCACGATCCCCGCCAGGTTTGCGCAAAGATTGAAAATGCCGCCGGTGAGTCCCATCAGGCTTTTCGGGGCGACGTCCGAAATGAGCGTCCAGCCCAGGCCGACCATCCCCTGGCCGAAGAACGCGATTGAGAGGACGGTAATGACGAGTGCATCGGTGCTGACGTAGTTGGCGGCAATGATGGTCGACGCACCCAGCAAGCCCACGATGATCGGCAGCTTGCGTGCTATGTTCGCCGAGCCTGTGCGCTTGAGCAGGAAGTCAGACACCCAGCCGCCGAACATCACGCCGGCCGCTGCTGCGAGAAATGGCATCACCGCGAAGAAGCCGACCTTCAGCCAGCCCATGTGGCGCTCGGTCGCGAGATACGTGGGGAACCAGGTCAGGAAGAACACCAGCGTGGTGTTGCCTGCGAACTGTCCGAGGCATGCGCCTGCGATCTGGCGACGCTTGAGCAGTGCGCCGACGTTACTCCACGAAAAGGCGAGCGACTGCTGGCCGCCGGCCGGTTCGAGGCCGCCGCCGGCCGCAATATGATCCAGTTCAGCCTGGTTCACGCTTTTCGACTCGTGGGGTTGCCGATAGAAAATCCACCATGCCGCGCCGAACGTGATGCCGATCACGCCGACCACAAGGAACAGTGAACGCCATCCGAAATTGCCCATGATCCAGAAGAGCGCAGGCGCGAAGCACGCGAGACCCAGGTATTCGCCCACCGTATAGATGCCTGTGGCACGTGCGCGCTCCTCTTGCGGAAACCACGTAGCGACAACGCGGCTATTGGTTGGGAAGCATGGCGCTTCGCTCACCCCCAGGCCGAAGCGGAACAGCAGCAGCGATTTCAGCCCCACCGCGAAGCCTTGCAACAGCGTGAAAAACGACCAGAAGATTAGTGCCAGGGCATAGGTGACCTTGCTGCCGAAGCGATCGAGAAAAACGCCGCCAGGCAGTTGAGCGAGCGCATAGGTCCACGAGAATGCCGAGAAGACGAGGCCCATTACGGCCGCGTCGATTCCGAGTTCCTTGGTCATTGTCGGTGCGGCGATGCCGAGCACGGTGCGGTCGAGATAGTTGATCATCGTGCCGATCGCTAGCAGCGCTAGCATCACGAAGCGGGTGCGCGAGCGCCGGATGCCCGATACGCTGGCGCGCACGCCCTGATGACTCGAAGCATGTTGCATTCCTGTCTCCTGACCTAAGGTGGGTGTATTCCGCTTAGCCGTTCGATGCATGCCCGAACGATGTTGTTG
>NZ_JBAUSA010001430.1:0-4026 GCF_049581465.1 Caballeronia sp.
GGCGAGATCCGCGACCGCGAGACTGCAGAAATCGCGATTCAGGCTGCACTAACCGGCCATCTCGTCTACACCACGGTCCATGCAAACAACGTGTTCGATGTGCTGAGCCGTTTTCGGCATATGCAGATTGACCCGTATAGCTTTGTGAGTGCTCTTAACGGTGTGGTAGCGCAGCGCCTCGTACGGCTTGTCTGCCCTCACTGCGCTGTGCCTTTCACGCCGGACGACACGCTCCTGCAGGATTCTCATGTAACCCGTGACCAGCTAGCAGACGGCCAGCTAATGAAAGGCACTGGCTGCGCGCATTGCCGCGGCAGCGGATATCGCGGTCGACGGGCGCTAGCCGAAGTGCTTGTGCTGGACGACGACCTGCGCGATGCGATTCTGCAACAGGTTCCGGCAAGTCAACTGAAGGAGATGGCACGCCAACGCGGCATGCGCTTTATGCGCGAACAAGCGGTGGATGCGGTGCAACTCGGTCAGACCACGCTGGAGGAAATCAACCGTGTCACGTTTACCGTCTAGTCGGCTGATGCAACTGGCCCACAGGGTGCGCGATCTGTGTGCGAGGCTTGGCCGTCCCGAGCGCCTGCGCATTTACCTCAGCAGTGGAGGGGTGGCAGTTTGCCTGGTGAAGGGCCGGTTTCGGCCGGTGATACGAACGAAGGTCAATTTGAACTCCGCCGCGCCGGACACAGATGACACTCATAGCATTGCGGCGGCCCTGACCGGTTTAACCGAATGGTTGCAGGCGCATCCACTCCGGTATGTAATCGAGTGGGTCATCGGCATCGACCATGTCCGTTATCTCTTATTACCATGGGACGAGCGCCTCTCGAGCGAGGCGTTCTGCCACACGCTTGCGGGTGCGCTGTTCGCGCAACAATGCGCCGGAAGCGATATGCCCTTTTCTATGTACGAGTTGCGCTTCGCACCGCTCTCGTTCGGCCAGCCACGACTGGCAGCACTGATCCCTTCCGAAGTAGTCGCCGAACTCATCGCGGTTGCACGCCGCCACGGTTGCCGCTCGCGACAGATCACACCGGCTCTAGGTGTGGTCTGGGACAGCTTGCCTGCCAGAGTGAAGAACGACACCGGCATGCTTGCGCTCGTCGAAGGGCAACGTATGCTGCGCGTGGCCTACAACGGCGGACAAATTATTTCACTATCAGTTCAGCCCTACTCTAACGAGAGAAAACCGGCTATCCCGGCCGGCGTGACATACCTTTTTCCATCGCGCGACATGACTCTGTCTACGAGTGGAAAGTTGGCGCCAGCCTTAGCGCCGGACGATGACCCGCGCTTCGCGTATGCACTCTGCGGAGTGTTCTGAATGACTCGTTTAAGCTGGAATTTTGTCCGGCGCCGTTGGTGGACCCAACCGTGGGCAGCGGTCTGCGTCGTCGCGCTATTGGGCTGCGTTCAAGCACTGTGGTGGCGGCATGACCTGCTACAGCAGCGGGAACAAATTCTAGGGAAAGCAGAGGGAGCGTCTCGCCGTGCGGCATCCCGCGTGCATCCAGTTTCCGTGCCGGTTCCTGCCGCACTGAACCCGGTGTTCGCGGAGATGCGTTATCCGTGGGTCGACGTGCTGGACAGTCTGCAGCACGTGACCAAACCAGGTCTTGAATTGCTCACGCTGGAGCCAGACGCTGGTGCGATCCGTCGCGTGCATATTAGTGGTGTAGCAGATCAGCCGCAGGAGGTGCTGGACCTGGTCGTGGCGCTGCAGGGTGATCCCTCCTGGTCTTCAGTGGAACTGGTCAACCAAACCAGAAACGACGACACGAGCGTGCCGCGAGTCAACGACTCAGCACTTCCGGGGCTGCCCATCGCCTCCCCGCGCAGCGTTTCCTTTTCACTGATCGCTGAATGGGGACGGCCGTGAACGGGAAAAAACTTCGGCAAATAGTCTCTTGGCATATCGCATGCGGTTTCGACCGGTTGGAGTGGCAAACCACCACTGCAGTGGGCCTTGTAATCTTATGGGCAACGTTAATCTGCGTAATCAATTCTCCACTGCACGCAGAAACGCAGCAGATGAAATTGCGGCTTGCTCCGCACATCGCCCTGGAACGGGCAAAGCCGGCTTCCGTCAAGCCGGATTCGGCACCGCGCGATCTGACACATGATTTTGTGGCGTCCCTGCCGGAATTCGACAAGCATTCCGAACAGCTTCGTGCGTTGAACTCATTGGCGGACAAAAACAGCGTCGTTATCACCCGCATTGATTACCGATACGAACAGCTACCTGCGCTGCCGATCAAAAAACTGGCGCTGCACATGGATGTAAAGGGAGACGAAGCGCAGCAGCGCAGGTTCCTACAAACGACGCTGAACGCTTTTCCGAACCTATCGGTCGCGCGCCTCGCGTATGCAAAGAACGCGGATGGAGCCACCAAGCTCGACCAGAAGTTGGACGTCAACCTGTACTACCAGTTGCACCCGAAGGCCGGCGCATGAGGCTGACTGTTTCGACGCCCGTGCAGTTGGTATTGATGACAACAGTAGTGGGCTCCGTCGTCTTGCTACTCCGTCCTGAACCTGTCGAACTGTCTCTGCCGACAGTCGCGCAGACATCGTCCGCCGCAGGACGGAAGACCGCTGCCGCAAAAATCGCTTCTCGGGATGACCGGCCGTGGAGTCGGCCCGTGCTGCCCGACCCCGTGACGCCCAAGGCGGCCGTTCAGCAAGCCTCGGGAATGCCCCCTCTCCCGCCCACGGGCGTTGCGCTGGAAGCGAACGCGACGCCTCCGTTACCGCCACTCCCAGCCGCACTGATGCAGCCGGACGTAGTTTATCTAGGCCGCATGATCAAGGACGGCAAGGTACAGGTCTTCTTTGCATCGAACGGCGATCCGGTCGTCTTGAGCGCGGGGGACGTGCTAAACGGAAGTTGGCGCGTTCAGGCAATTTCGACAACGGATGTCACGCTGCATCACGTGCAAACCGGGGAAACGCGCCTCATTGCGATGGGCGGTGGCGCTGATCCACGTCCGACTGGCGCTGCGCCGACTCAGGTAGGCCAACGTTTTCTCGCGAGCGGACCCAAACAACAACAACAGAAGGACTAACAGGCAGACGGATGAGTAATGAGCGGTTTTGGCATCAAAGTTTCTACACGCACGCGCTCAGCCATGTGCAACGGCCGGCCCTAGCGCTGTGCGTGGGCGCAGTCGTATTCGGCATCGGTGGTTGCGCCGGCTACAGCGATTGGCGCGATGGAAACACGCTGATCAAAGAAGGTAAGGTTGGCGAAGGCTTGGGGCGGATGCAACAGGCATCACTGGAAAATCCAGAACAGTACCGGATGAAGTTCATTGCGCAGCGCGATCGTCAGGTGCAATCGATGATGCAAAAGGCTGCAGCAGCCGCTCAGAACGGCCATACCGACGAAGCGCTCGCAGCGTATCAGGACGTGCTGCACTACGACCCGCAGAATACCGAGGCATTGCGTGGCATTGGGTTGATCGCGCGCGAGCAGCGCGAAAAATCGGAACTTGACGAGGCCAGGTCCGCCCTCGCCAAAAGCGATGCGGCCACCGCCAGGCAATTGCTAAACGCCATCCTGTCTGAAAATCCCAGCCATACGCAGGCGCGCCAGATGTTGCAGCAGATCGACGCGCAGTACACGCGCGCTGCAATGGTGCTTCCGGCGCTGAACCAGTCGTTGCAGATGCCGGTTACGCTGGAATTCAAGGATGTCGACATTCGCTCCGTCCTTGCCATCCTGACGCAAACATCCGGCATCAGCTTCGTGCTGGACAAGGACGTCAGTCCGGATCTGCGAACCACAATCTACGCACGGAACACCACGGTCGTAGACGCGCTGAACCTGATCCTACAAACCTCGCAACTCGACAAGAAGGTGTTGAACGACGCCACCGTTCTCATTTATCCGGCGACCGACGAGAAGAGGAAGCGTTATGACGACCTGGTCGTGCGGTCCTACTACCTGAACAGCGCCGACCCCAAAAAAGTTCAGGAAATGCTGCACGCGATGGTGGCGCCGAAGTCGATGTACGT
>NZ_JBAUSA010001431.1:0-2015 GCF_049581465.1 Caballeronia sp.
ATCCGGCGTATGGCTGCCCGTCACCACTTCGATAGCGCGCCCGCCAAGCTGGATAAATTCGTCGAATAGTGCCGAGAATTCGAGCGGGGAAAAATCGTAACGCCCCGGATGCGCCACCACCGCTTCGCCGCCCGCCGCCTTGATCCATGACACGGCGTCCGACAATTTCGACCACCGTTGAGTCACGCATCCTGGCTTGCCGTCGCCGAGATATTTGTTGAACACCTCGGCAGTGGACTCGGCGTAGCCCGCCTCGACCATGAAGCGCGCGAAGTGCGTACGCGAAATCATGTTGGGATCCTCGGCATAGCGTAGCGCACCTTCGAACGCACCGGGAATGCCGACTGCAGCGAGCGCCTCGCCGATCGCCTCGCCGCGTGCGCGGCGCCCGTTGCGCGTAGCGGCCACGCCGTCGAGCAGGATCTGGCTTTCCGGATCTACGTTCAATCCAACGATATGCACCGTGCGCCCCGCCCACGTCACCGAAATCTCGACACCCGCGAGATAGTCCATGCCGAGCGCTTCAGCCGCTTCGCGCGCCTCGTGCTGGCCGCCGAGTTGGTCGTGGTCAGTCAAGGACCACAACGTGACGCCGCCCGCGTGCGCGCGAGCGGCGACATCGGCGGGAGAAAGGAGGCCGTCGGACACGGTGGAATGACAATGCAGATCGGCGTTCATCGTTGAAAACTCAGTAGTTATGCTCCATTCTACTGCAACGCATCAACTGGCTGGACGGCCGACAGGGGCCAACGCCCAAGCGCGCTTGGCGAATTTCCGTGGTCGGCTTGTTGTGCGTTTGTAATCAGGCGCAGAACGTCTCAATCAGCGCAGCGACCTGTTCGGGCTGATCGTGGTGAATCATGTGTCCTGCGTCCTCGATGATTTCCTCACGCCACTCCGAAAACGCGGCGAAACGCTGCTTGAACGCCGCAATAGGTTCGTCGCCGGCAATGCTCGCGAGCGTCGGCGAATGCGCAGCTTCCACATGCAGCACCTTCGCCCGGACTTGCGACCAGACAGCCATCACGTCATCGAGTTGATATCGCACCGGCCCGCGCATTTTGTGCGCCGGATCGGCCAATAGGTGGAAACGGCCGGCATCGTCGGGCTTCGCCCAGTGCTGCGCCAGAAATCGCGCTTTCGTGCGCGGCAATCGCGGATTCGTGCGGATCAGCCGTTCTGCAACGGCATCGAGTGTCGCGTAGGAATTGAGCGTCGGCGGCGCGCGCAGCTCGTTGAGCCATTGTCCAAGCCGTGCTGGCGTGTCTTCGGGCTTCGTCGCGCGCATTCCGAAGCCTTCCAGGTCGACCACGCGACGCACCCGCTCCGGGCGCACCCCCGCGTACAGGCACACGACGTTTGCGCCCATGCTGTGTCCGACAAGATTGACCTGTCCGGCGGGCGCATAGTGGTCGAGCAGCGCATCAAGGTCGGCGAGATAGTCCTGAAACCCGTAATGGCCGCTTTTACCCTGCTCGACCGGCCAATCCGACAGCCCGAAACCACGCGCGTCGGGCGCGATTACTTGCCAGTCGCCGGCCAGGGCATCGACCGTGAATTGAAACGACGCCGAGATATCCATCCAGCCATGCAGCATGAAAAGCGTCGGCGCGTCAGGCGCGCCCCAGCGACGGACATGGAGCCGCGTGCCGCGTATCGAGAGAAAGTCGGAGATGGGAAGTTTCATTGGGAAATGGGTGTGTCGATGTCGATGTTGTCCAGACCGGCCAGCGCTAGCAGCTCAGCTTCGTCGAAGCCCGCTTCGCGACGCGCTTCAAAGTTGAACGGTCCGCGTAGTTTTGGCGCGTGATACTGCTCGGCGAGACGCTCGTAGGTCGCGTGGGGATCTGCGCCGGTCTCGTTGCAAAGGTACCGAAACCAGCGATTGCCGATCAGGACGTGGCCGATTTCATCGCGGAGGATCACGTCGAGAATGGCCGCCGACGCGTGATCGCCTGCTTGAGCAAGGCGCCGGCGAATGGGGGGTGACGCGTCCAGCCCACGCGCTTCCAGCG
>NZ_JBAUSA010001432.1:0-6897 GCF_049581465.1 Caballeronia sp.
GGCAGGAAAGCCGCCAAAGTCGCCATTCAGCAAGCGCAGGTGGTCCAGCAGGCGGCCAGGCAGTCCTTTAGCGAACGGCCCAAAGTCATTGCCGATGATCGCCCAATCCTGCTCCGTACCCTCGCGCATATGGCGGAACGCGGCGCACTGTTCATTGTGTTCCATGGAACTACTCCTTCTCGCTAATTGGAGGCTTCATTATCGGGAGGAGGGCGATATAAAATCCAATAACCGGAAAGTCAAGATCCATAACTCGAAGGAATGGCATGCTTGATGGCGACCTTGCATATTTCCTGACCATCGCGAGTACCGGTACGCTGGCGCGCGCCGCCGAACAACTGGGCATTTCCCAGCCGGCCGTGACCAAGGCCGTACAGCGGCTGGAGCGCAAGGTGGGCGTAACCTTGGTCGAGCGCACCGCGCGCGGCTCGGTATTGACCGAGGCGGGCAAGATATTCCATACGCGGGTATTGAGCGTGTCCCTGCAACTCGATAGCGCGCTGCAGGAAGCGCGCGATATGGGTGGAGGACACGCGGGCCTGCTACGCATTGGTGCGACGCCGGCCACCACGAGTTTCGCGCTGCGCTCGCTGTTCCCAACGCTGCTGGTCGAGCGGCCCGCCGCACGCGTCAATGTGACGACAGCGTTTAGCGACACGCTATTGGACGCCATCGACAAGCGTGAAGTGGAGGTGGCTGTATGCCCGTTGCCCGAGACCTTGGACGCATCCATGGCCAAGGAGGTGCTGTATGACGGTCACTACAGCTTGATGGTTAGCACCGGGCACCCTCTGGCCAAGCGCGAATCGGTCACGCTAGGCGATCTGGTGGACTGCGCATGGGCCGCGTCCAGTCGACAGGAATTTGCCCGTGTGCAGATCGAGCAAGCCTTTGCAAAACAGGGCTACCCGCGTATGCGCGTCGTAGTCGAGGCCAATAGTCTGGCCGCGTTGATCCTTATCGTTTCCACTACGCAACTGGTTAGCCTTATCGACGCGCGCAGCTTCAACCCTGGCTTTCTACCGCTCAACATTGCTGTGCGCCCGATCCAGTTTGACGGCCTGCTCCGTCAGGTCGGACTGATACGCAGGGCCGGCTACCTATCCCCGATAGCGCAACGCGCCCAGGAAATCTTGCGCAACGCAGCCCGGGAGTTGTAAGCCTTTTATCGTTGTTTCTCGTGCTTACGCGCTTCGGCAGGACGCCGCTCGGCCAACCGAAACCGTAGTCGAAGATCGGTGCATTTTTCCAAGGATGGCGTGCAGTTATAGGGAATATTCGCACCAAGCCAATCTGTCTACCATGGGGATCACTTCGGCCGATAAGGCTTATTCCCCCGACGAGCAAGTCCGTGAGCGGCGATCAATGCGCGAGGCCCCGTGCTGGGCAAGCTGCGGGTCATGCACGCTGGCTGGCGCGCCAGTTCCCGCTTAACCTGCCGCCCGGGCTGTGCACAACATATAGGTCCGTTACATGAGAACCGCTCAATCTCGCCACGTTATGTCAGCCGTGCTTATTTCGCTCTGCTTCATGGGCGGGATCGCTGGAGCCGCTTCGGCGTCCGGCATTGCTTTGCTTCTTTTTCCCGAATTAGCCGCACTGTCCTACGACGTATTCCTGCGGCCGCGCGGCACTTGGGCCCGTGCGCCGTGGATGCTCGCGCTCTCTCCGGCAGCGACCGCCGTGCTGGGTGTACTCGTCACTCGTTATCTGCCGTATTCCGCTGCATCCATTGCAATCTGCATCGTGGGCGCATTCGTCATTCTCAAGTTGATGCGCTCGCCTATCGTGCCGGCCATTTCGGCTTGCTTTCTCGCGCTCGCGCTCGGCGAGAAAAGCTGGCTGTATCCGCTTGCGATCCTGCTCGGCACGGGTGCGCTTGCCATCCTGTCCTCGGCATACCGGAGGTTCAACGACCAAGCAGCCGCACATGCCGCGCCGAGCGCCGCCGATCGGGTCGACGACGAAATCGAATCGCTGCCCGAGCGGTTCCTGTGGGTGCCGTTCTTCGCGGTGTTTCTTGGCGCCACCCACCTGCTGTCGATGGCGACCGGAATGCGAATGGTGTTTTTCCCGCCACTCATCGTTATTGCGTTCGAAATGTTCGCGCATGCAGACGTCTGCCCCTGGGCCCAGCGGCCGGTACTGTTGCCGGCGGTATGCACGCTCGCGGCGGCGGCCGGCGTCGCTGCGCTGGCGACATGGGGTCCAGGGGTTACCTCAACGGTGCTGGCCATGCTGTTCGGCGTCGTCATGCTGCGCGCGACTCGTCTGCATGCAATCCCCGCACTTGCCATAGGGCTCCTGCCGCAAGTCATGACGGGCGCCGACTGGCATTTCCCGCTCGCGGTCGGCATAGGCAGCACGCTCTTGACAGCGAGTTTCCTGCTCTTCGAGAAATCGTCGCTAGCCGGACGCCCGCTCGCGCAATGACGGGGTCTCCGATGAAGCCGCCTTATCGTTTCCGCCGCATAACGGCGCTATGATTTACGGGTAGCGCACCGATCAACAATCGAGGAGGAGAACTTCATATGCGACCCGACATGATTCCAGGGGCCACCTTCCCCGACTATGAGCTGTCCGACCACACCGGCAAACATCGGAAGCTCTCAGAGCTGCAAGGACCGCATCCGATGGTTCTGGTCCTGAGCCGCGGAGGTTTCTGCCCCAAGGACCGTCGCCAGCACGAAGGGCTTGTTCAATTGCATCGTGAGCTCGAGGTCGGCTATTGCCGGCTGGTCACGATCAGTACCGACAACATCACCGAGACCAATGAATTGCGCAGCGGAATGGGCGCGCACTGGCCTTTCCTGTCGGACCCGCGGCGTACCGTGCAGAAGGACCTCGACATCGCGGAATACACCGACCCGGGCCACAATCCGATGATCCCTCACACGATCGTCCTTGAACCCGGTCTTGTCATCTATAAGATCTACAACGGCTACTGGTTCTTCGGCCGCCCCACTATGGAAGAACTGCGCCAGGACCTGCGTACTTTGACGAAGAAATGCCGGTCGGACTGGGACATCACGACGTCCGAACTCAAGGCGGCATGGCAACAAGGCCGAAAGGAACTCTTCTACCCGTACGGAAGGACCTACGCCCAAACGATCGGTGAACAGGATTAGCAGCGCGATTGCGCTAAGCGCCGAGACAGGTGCGGCGGAGCGTGTCGCCGAGCGGTTTAGTCCCATGGCCGATTACCGCCTTCGGCCGGTCTGCCCAGAGCGAGCCGTCCACGCCGCTCAGCGAAGATTTCCGAGCGGTTGCTCTTAGTGAAGTAATCGCCGAAAAACGCATTCGACCTCCGCTCACTTGAGGCGGCTGACCCATGGTCTATGCTCATTGGAGGGGCGCTCCTCGTGCCCGCAGAATTCCCGCACTAAGACGCGGAGGGGGAAATGGCGGACGTTCGGTCGGACATCAGCGAAAACCTGCGGACGGTCGCGGATTTGCCGTGCCCGCAAGGCTTGCCCGGGTTAGGGAATTTCTTTCAGTTAGCGCCGGCCAAACTGCATCTGACGTTAGAGCAATGGGCGGCGAAGCTGGGGTCGCCATTCAGGGTCCAGCTCGGCACCATTCCAATGACAGTCTGGACGCAGACAGAGCTCTTCCAGACGGTCATGCGAGAACGCCCTAACCGGTATCGACGCTTTGCACCGATCGAGTCGGTTTTGGCGGAGCTGGGTGGCAATGGGCTATTTTCTGCTGAAGGCGCCGCATGGGAGCCTCAGCGTCGGCTTGTTATGCAGGCGCTATCGATTTCCAACATAAAGAGCTTCTATCCAACACTTGCCGCAATCACGGAACGTCTTCGCGTTCGACTGCAGCGCGCCGCGTCCGAGGGGCGAACAGTGGAGATGACGGAGGAACTCAAGCGCTACACGGTGGACGTGACGAGCGCCCTTGCATTCGGGGAAGACCCTCACACCCTTGAACAACAGCACGATGTCATCCAGGAACACCTTGAGCTCATTCCACCCGCACTTATGCGTCGCGTGGTTGCACTGTTCCCGTACTGGCGCTACGTCAAGCTACCTCGGGATCACCGGTTGGATCAGGCAATGGTGGAGGTACATCGGTACATCCGTAAAATGATTGAACGTGCGAGCGACCGTATGCGAGGGATGCCTGGCGCGTCGCCACACAACTTGCTTGAGGCGATGCTTCTCGCACGAGAGCAGCCCGACTCGACCGTGACTGACGAACAGATCGTTGCCAACGTCCTCACCCTGCTCGTTGCCGGAGAGGACACGACGGCCAATTCCATTGCATGGGCTGTCATGTACCTTGCTGCAGATACCGATTTGCAGTTGCGAATGTTCGAGCATTCACGAGAGGTTCTCGGTCAGTCGACAGTTTGCCCAAGCTACGATGCACTAAAGCATCTTGACCTGTGCGAGGGCGTTAGCAACGAGGCGCTAAGGCTACGACCCGTCGCCGCGATACAGACGTTTGAGCCACTGATGGACGTGTGCCTGGGAGGCGTCGCGGTGCCGGCCGGTACGCGGATGCTCTTTCTCACGCGCCCCGCCATGATGGACCCCCGGAATTTTGCGCATCCAGAGTCGTTCAATCCTGATCGATGGAAACACCCCCATGATCCATCAGATGGAGCACACGAGCTCCGGGCTTATCTGACATTTGGTGCAGGACCGCGAGTCTGTCCGGGACGTTATCTGGCCAATGTGGAAATGAGGCTCGTTATTTCGATGCTGACGGCACACTTTAAAGTTGCATTGGCGGTCGACCCGGCGACGATCAAGGAGGTTTCCGCCTTCACAATGGTGCCAAGCGAAATGCCCGTAAAACTTCAAGCCCGTGCGTGACTTCAATTTCTCGCCAGCCGCTCCGCGATAGGTGTTTTCCCGGCCAACACCCGCATAGCCGACCCTCTACGCGTTTGCCCCGTTGACATACTCCGAACGGCCGTGCGAAATTGCGTTTGCATACTGTGCACAATAGATAAGCACGTCGCATCGGCGCATCGGTGGAGTGGCAGGGCATGCAGGAATCAAAGTCAGCAGTGCAATTCGATTAGCGGCGCCATGATTTGTCTGGCCGTTTAGCATTGCTCGTCAGTTATAGAAACCATGCATCTTTGCATGTAGTTAGCTATACGTAGTGGTTTGCCTAGATTATAAAAAATCATCGGAGACACTAAATGAAAAACCTGCGTTCTGCTTTCACTCGCGCGACTGTTTGCATTGTGCTGTCTTCGGGTGTCGCATCGGCAGAAACAGTGAAGATCGCGTTTATTGACCCGTTGTCCGGCCTGATGGGTTCGCTAGGGAGCAACCAACTCAAGAGCTGGCAATATGTTGCTGAGGTGGCGAATCAGCAAGACTGGAGCGGCGGACAGAAACTAGAGGTGGTCGGTTTCGACAACAAGTTATCGCCCCAGGAAAGCCTCACCCTTCTCAACGAGGCGGCCGATCAGGGAATCCGCTATATCGCGCAGGGCAATGGTTCTTCGGTCGGCTTGGCGCTCGAGGACGCGGTGTCCAAATACAACGCGCGAAATCCCGGCAAGGAAATCATCTACCTCAACTATGCCGCGGTAGATCCGGCCATGACCAATAGCAAGTGCGACTATTGGCACTTTCGCTTCGATGCCAACGCCGACATGAAGATGGAGGCGTTGACCACCTTTCTCGCCAGGGATCCGAACGTCAAGAAGGTCTACCTGATCAATCAGGATTATTCCTTCGGCCATGATGTATCGAGCACCGCGCGGGAATACCTCAAGCGCAAGCGTCCTGACATAGAGATCGTGGGCGACGATTTTCACCCGTTGGCACAGGTCAAGGATTTCTCGCCCTATGCCAGTAAGATCAAGGCTTCCGGCGCCGATACCATTATCACGGGTAACTGGGGCAGCGACCTGGCGCTGCTGATCAAGGCCGGAAAGGACGCTGGCGTGACCGCCAATTACTACACCTATTACGCATCCACGACCGGCGTGCCGACCGCCATGGGTTCGGCGGGTGCCGGGCGCGTCAGGTATGTCGGTTATCTTGGCCCGAACACCAAAGGCAATCCTCGCCAAGCCGATCAGATATTCGACGGCTTCAAGAAGAAATACGACGATGACTTCTACGTGATGGCAGCCTATACAGGCATCGCCATGCTGAGCCAGGCATTCAAGGAAACGAAATCGACTGATCCGGTCAAGGTGGCCAAGGCGCTCGAAGGCATGAAGGTCGAAAGCCTGAATGGCATCGTGGAAATGCGCGCCTCGGATCACCAGGCGCAACAGCCCCTTGTGATCGCGACCTGGGTCAAGGTGGATGGCAAGGACGTCAAGTATGACCAGGAAAAGACCGGCTACGGCTGGCGGACCGATACTGTCATGGACGCTGCTGCGTCTGCCCAGCCGACCACTTGCCAGATGAAGCGCCCGAACTAGCCCGGGATTGCCCTTGGCTGATGACGAACTTGCGATCGGCCGAGGCGTCCACCGCCGTGGGTGCCCGTTGACGCCACAAGGAAGGAACAGTGTCCGTGGAATTCTTCGTTGTCTCCTCGCTGAACGGCATCAGCTACGGGCTGCTGCTGTTCTTGCTGTCGTCGGGACTCACGCTGATCTTCAGCATGATGGGCGTGCTCAACTTCGCGCACGCGAGCTTCTACATGCTGGGTGCCTATCTGGCGTACGCCATTGCCAGCAAGATCGGCTTCTGGCCGGCGCTTGTTTTCGCCCCGATGCTGCTGGTGCTCGTCGGGGCGTTGGTGGAACGCTTCGGTTTGCGCACCGTGCACAAGTACGGGCACGTGGCCGAACTCCTGTTCACCTTCGGCCTTGCCTACCTGATCGAAGAGGGCCTCAAGCTCGCCTGGGGACAGGCCGCCGTGCCCTACCGTATCCCTCCCGAACTGGACGGTCCGCTGTTCCAT
>NZ_JBAUSA010001433.1:0-2133 GCF_049581465.1 Caballeronia sp.
GGCTGGAACTGCGTGGGCTCTCCGTGCAAGACGACCGCGGCCACACGGCGGTGCGTCATGTCACGCTAGCGGTACGCGCCGGAGAGATTCTCGGTCTCGCGGGCGTGTCGGGCAACGGCCAGAAGGAACTGGTCGAGGCGCTGGTCGGGCAGCGGCGCCCGGTAGAAGGCGAGATGCAGATCGCCGGCGCGCCGTATCACGCCACCCGTGAGGAGATGACCACGCGGCGCGTGTTCGCCATTCCGGAGGAGCCACTCAGGAACGCTTGCGTGGCTGGCATGAGCGTGGCCGAAAACCTCGCCTTGCGCGATTTCGACCGTACGCCGGTGTGCCGAAGTGGCTGGCGGCTCGACCGCAAGGCGATGCGCGAGCGAGCCGCGCAACTCATCCGTGATTTCAACGTGCGGCCGCCGGTGCCGGATCGGCCGATCGGCACGCTTTCCGGCGGTAATGTGCAGCGTGCGGTGCTGGCACGCGAACTGGGGCAACCGGTGGATGTGCTGATTGTCGCGAATCCGGTGTTCGGCCTGGATTTCGCGTCGGTGGCGGATATCCACGCCCGGCTGATCGCAGCGCGCGACAACGGCGCGGCCGTGCTGCTGGTCAGTGAGGATCTGGATGAACTGCTGGAACTGGCCGACCGCATTGCAGTGATGGCGGAAGGGCGGCTGGTGTATGAAACGCCGGCAGCCGGCGCTGAACGCGCCGTGCTGGGGCGGCACATGGCAGGGCATACGGACGAAGCGGTCCATTAGCCCTTGCCTGACGACAAGCGGTGGCAGTACCACACAAAACGGGGTATTTGCGGGCGCCTGCGGGTGCGCAGGGACCGCACGCAGCGTGCGGCGCGAGCCGTCGCACGCTTGCTATAACACCGCTTAAATCAAGGTTCAAACCATGAGCATCGAAGTTCAGGCTTTACCTGGGCCGTTTGTATTCAACCCGAAACACACTGCGCTCGTGATCATCGACATGCAGCGCGATTTTATTGAACCGGGCGGCTTTGGCGAATCGCTCGGCAACGATGTGTCGCTGCTCGCGCAGATCGTGCCGACTGTCGCGGAGCTGCTTGCGCTCGCGCGTACCGCCGGCTTGCTGGTGGTCCACACCCGTGAGTCGCACGCGCCGGACCTCTCCGATTGCCCGCCCGCGAAGCGCTTGCGTGGTGTGCCGCAGATGCGCATTGGCGACCCGGGGCCGATGGGCCGGATTCTGGTCAGAGGCGAACCCGGCAATGCCATCGTCGATGCGCTAGCGCCGCTTGACGGCGAACTGGTGATCGACAAGCCCGGCAAAGGCGCGTTCTATGCAACCGCGTTGGGCGCAGAGCTGAATACACGTGGCATCACGCACTTGCTGTTTGCCGGTGTCACAACTGAGGTCTGCGTACAAACCTCGATGCGCGAGGCCAACGACCGCGGCTATGAATGCTTGTTGATCGAAGACGCGACCGCCAGCTACTTTCCAGCGTTCAAGCAGGCGAGCCTCGAGATGATTCGCTCGCAGGGCGGCATTGTGGGCTGGACCGCGCCGCTCGCGGCATTGAAGGAGGGACTGTGAGGATGGAACTCAACAAGCCGGAAATCGTCGCCGAAGTCTCGGCGGCATTTGTCGAATACGAACGGGCGCTGGTCGACAACGACATCGAGGCGATGAATGCGCTCTTCTGGCATGCGCCGGAAACCGTGCGCTACGGAATCGCCGAAGTCCAGCACGGCGGGGACGCGATTCGTGCCTGGCGGTCGTCGTGCGAGCCGGTGCCGCCTTCGCGGCGGCTGCACCGGACGGTGGTGACCAGCTTCGGCAGCGATTACGCCACCGTCAGCACTGAGTTCACGAGCGACGCGACCCCGTTGCTTGGCCGGCAGATGCAGACCTGGGCACGCGTGGGAGCAGCGGCAGAGGCGCACCAGGGTTGGAAAATCGTCGCAGCCCACGTGAGTCTTATTGCTACGGCCTGAGTGTGCGCCCCGGTGTTTCTCGAGCAACGCATAATAAGAACATAGCAAGGAGAGTGTATCGATATGCGTGAAAACGAAACGAGCGACGTGAAGCTGGCGAGCGCGCCGTTTGCGGCCAATGGGCCCAACCCACTGGCCGAGCAGGTGTACCAGCAGTTGAAGGAGGATATCT
>NZ_JBAUSA010001434.1:0-2308 GCF_049581465.1 Caballeronia sp.
GGGCTGCCGTCTATCGACGAAATGCCAATCGGCACCGCCAGTTAGTGCCGGAAGAAGCGCTTATAGGAGCGCTTCGACGGTGATCTGCCGACCATAAGTCCCGCAGTTCGGTTGTTACAGACAAACGATGATGCATAGAAATTTCTGGTTGCCACGAGGACGCCGGATCAGCCAATTCAGGAGACGGAATGAAAATAAAATTAGCGGCCGCGGTCACGTTGACTGCGCTTACCGGTGTCGCACACGCACAATCATCGGTGACTTTGTATGGGTCGGTGGATTCGGGCCTGCTGTACCAGAACACGTCTGCCGCTTCGTATAGTCCATTGGCCAAGAATACCGGGTCCGTCTTTCGCATGAAGGACGGCGGTATCTATTCCAGCTTCCTTGGTTTCCTGGGGACGGAAGACCTGGGCGGAGGATGGCAATCCAATTTCAAGTTGCAAGGCGCGTTTGACAGCACGAACGGAAAATTCGGCTTAAGCGGCACTGCAGGCGCGGCGGCGCAGTTCAATCAAGCCGCCGACGTCGGCCTGTCCGGCCCCTACGGCTCACTGACCCTCGGCCGTCAGATCATCCCGATGACGTACGCGATGGCGTACACCGATGTACGCCAGGGTGACTACTTCGGCAGTATCTTCACGGCATTGGTGAGCATGAACGCCGCTGCCGGATGGCCTGGGACCAGCACGAATGCGCAGTTGGGCGCAGTCTTCGACGACAATGCGATCGTCTATGTGTCGCCGAAATTCGGCGGCGTCACCGCCAGCCTCGAATATGCACCGGGTGGCGTGGCGGGCAGCTTGCAGGGCGCTACACGCGAGTCTGCTGTCCTGCAATACGACAACTACGGGCTGAAGCTCGCGGCCGTGTACTACAACGGCCACGACACGAATCCCACCCCGACGAGCGTGCCGACCGGTCTCGACAACAATCGGTTCGTGTATGCCGGGGCGCTGTATTCGATCAACGGCTTCTCGGTGAGCGGGTCCTTTAGTAATGGAAGGAATCCTGCGCATTCCAGTGTTACCAATTTCGACATGATCTCGGGTGGCGTGGGTTATCAATTCAACCCGGCGTTCGACGTGACGAGCGCGGTCTACTACTTGAAAGACGAGAACCATTCGGCGAACCATTCGACGGAATTCATTCTTGGCGCGAACTACAGCCTGTCGAAGTCCACGACGCTCTATGCGCAGGTCGGCTACGTCGACAACAACGGCACCATGAATCAGTCGATCGAATATGGGCAGCCGACAGCGCCGGGCGTCGATACGACCGCCGCGATGGTGGGTATTCGCAAGCGCTTCTGAACCGGGTGCAAGGACGCCTTGAGCCAATTCGGTGACGGGGACCGGCAAGGCGTCATGCATCCGGTCTAAACGAACACCGGCGTTGTTATAATCGGCGCTTGGATAAAGATAAGCAAAACTTCAGATGAAATCTATTATTACTCTCGGGGCGTTTGGCATTATTGCCATGACGGCGTGGCTATTCGCCGTGGCACTCCATCAGAGCGGCGACATTTCCTTTCCCACTACGCTCACGGCGGTAAAGGATTTCGTCGGCCATTGAGATCAGGCGGGCGAACCCGTCAGGCCTCTGGAGTTCGACGTTGGACCTGTTGTTCGACCTGTGCGTTCACATGCGCGGGTCGGCCAGCGGCATAGCCGAACCACGCGGACAGCACGCAGATCGCACCGCACAACACAGCCAGGCTTGACAATGAGCCAGTCGAATGGAGCAGCGATCCGGCGACGAACGGACCGCTTGACGCCAGCAGATAGCCAACGCCCTGCGCCATGCCTGACAGTTGCGCAGCCACGTGCGAATCGGGCGAACGCAATCCGATGACGGTGAGCGCCAACGTGAACGAGGTCCCCTGCGCGATACCCAGAAGCACCACCCAGCCCCACATGCTCGACAACGGCGCGAAGAAACATCCCATCAGGCTCACGCACGTCAGCATCAACGCAATGACGTTCACGGCCCGCTGATCGTGACCCCGCGTGGCCAGCATGGGTGATGACAGTGCCGCCACCGCTTGCGCAATCGTCGACAGCGACAGCATGAACCCTGCGTCGACCGCGCTCATTCCACGCCCGCGAAGAACGGTCGGCAACCACCCGAATACGATGTACGCCAGCGACGACTGCGTGCCCATGAATAGGGTGACCTGCCAGGCAAGCGGGTCCCGCCACAATCCCCGCACGACGAAGATCGCGCGTCGGACATGATGTCCCGGCGGCGGCATCTGCGCCCCCCAGGCCAGCGCTGCCAGGGCCGCCGGGAGTGCCCAGAGCCCGAG